>JBOIFK010000183.1:0-11156 GCA_050741585.1 Nitrosospira sp. | reverse complement strand
CCCGTGTGCGCATTTCACATCGTCCGCGAAGATTTCCAGCTGAGGCTTGGTATCAATGCGCGCCTTGGCATTCAGCAGCAGGTTGCGGCTCGATTGCGACGAATCGATGCGCTGCGCACCCGGACGTACCATTATTTTACCGTTAAACACCGCGTGCGCCGCACCGTCGACGATACATTTGTGTGACTGGCGGCTTATCCCATGCGGCTTCGCATGATCAATGCAGCTATGCGTATCGGCGAGCTGGCGTCCGGTAATCAATGCCAGTCCGTCGATGGTGCATTCGGCTTCCTCGGCTGCAAGCAGCACGTTCACGTTGTAGCGCGAAATGCGTGCGCCAAGCGCGACGCTAACTGATCGATAACGGCTGGCACGTTCCATCGACACGGCGCAGTTGGCAATATGGAATGCCTCGGTGCTATCGCGCTGAACCCGGACGTGGTTAACCTGAGCGTTGTCGGCAAGCACGACCTCGGTCACCGTATTGGTTACGTAAGCTTCTTCCTGCAGAGTAACGTAATCTTCCACCAACGTTACCGCGCTGCCGGATTCGGCGATCAACAGGCAGCGCGGATGGCTTGCTGCCTCCCGTTGTGTCGCCACAAACAACAGATGCACCGGCTTCTCGATGACTACATTGCGCGGGACGATAATCAGCGCTCCGTCATGCAGGAATGCGGTATTGAGCGCGGCAAACACATCGTCCCGGAATCCGGCATGGCGGCCGAGATGCGGCTCTATTGCCGCCGCATGGGTGGATACTGCTGCCGACAGGTTCATGCCTATCGGATCAGGATCTGCGGCCCCATTCAATTGCGTGGACAAATGTGGTGCGTACACGCCGTCGATGAATACGAGCCGGGTTGCCGCTTCTTCCAGATAAAAGCGCTTGACGTCTGAAGCTTGCAATGGCGGCACAGCATGCGCCGGCTGAAACGATAGCTTGGCAAGCGGCGAAATATCGGTAAAACGCCACTCTTCGTCCCGCGTGGTTGGCACTTTCAATGCACCGACACGATCGACCGCTTCGGCCCGCAATTGATTAAGCCACGTCAACGGGCTTGATGGCAGTTGCGGCTGCCCCTGAAGCAGGCTTTCGAGATAGCCGTTGCTGGTTACCATGCTCACGCTCATGCTCCGGCTACAGCACGTTGCTCAATGCTGACCCAATCATAGCCACGCGTCTCGAGATCGAGCGCAAGCTCTTTACCGCCAGTTTTGACAATGCGACCCGCTGCCATCACATGCACGTAATCCGGCTCAATATAATTAAGCAGCCGCTGGTAATGCGTCACCAATACGATTGCGTTATCCTTGGTCGCAAGTTGGTTCACGCCCTTTGTGACGATTCTGAGCGCATCAATATCAAGCCCCGAGTCGGTCTCATCGAGAATTGCCAGCCGTGGCTCGAGCAGCGCCATCTGCAATATTTCGTTTCTTTTCTTCTCTCCACCGGAAAAACCTTCATTGACACCGCGATCCAGGAAATCCGGATTCATTTCAAGCAATTTCATTTTCTCACGCACAAAGTCTTCAAATTCGAGCGGATCAAGCTCATCCTTGCCACGTTGCGCTTGAACGGTATTGTAGGCGAGACGCAGGAAATGACTGTTGGCAACGCCGGGTATTTCGATTGGATACTGAAAAGCAAGAAATACGCCGGCCCGTGCACGTTCCTCCGGTTCGAGATCGAATAGATTATTGCCTTCAAACGTCGCCGAACCGCCAGTGACTTTGTAAGCATTGTGGCCGGCAAGCACCTTGGCAAACGTGCTCTTACCCGAGCCATTCGTTCCCATGATGGCATGCACTTCACCGCTTCTCACCGTAAGATCAATACCCTTGAGTATCTCGATACCATTAACGGTCGCCCGCAGCCCGTGCACTTCTAGCAGCGCCTTGCTGTCCTGATAAATCATCCGACACTCCCTTCAAGCTTGAAACCGAGGAGTTTGGTCGCCTCGACCGCGAACTCCATCGGCAGCTGTTGAAATACGTCCTTGCAGAATCCATTGATAATCATTGATACCGCTTCCTCGCTGCCGATGCCGCGCTGTGCAAAGTAGAACAACTGATCTTCGCCTATCTTTGACGTTGATGCCTCATGCTCGACCTTGGCCCCCTGGTTGCGAACCTGGATATAGGGAAAGGTACTGGCGCTGCACTTGTCGCCAATCAGCATCGAGTCACATTGCGAATAATTCCGCGCGCCAGTGGCAGTGGGCGCAATTCTGACCAGCCCACGATAGCTGTTACTGGAATGGCCGGCTGAAATACCTTTGCTGACGATGGTGCTGCGCGTATTTTTACCAATGTGGACCATCTTGGTGCCGGTATCGGCCTGCTGATAATTATTGGTGACTGCTACCGAGTAGAACTCACCCACCGAGTTTTCCCCCTGCAATACGCAAGAAGGGTATTTCCAGGTGATCGCCGAACCCGTTTCAACCTGCGTCCATGAAACGCGCGAATTAACACCCTTGGCCAAGCCACGCTTAGTAACGAAATTATAGATTCCGCCCAGGCCATTTTCATCACCGGCATACCAGTTCTGCACCGTCGAATACTTGATGTCGGCATTGTCAAGCGCAACCAGTTCGACCACCGCCGCATGCAATTGGTTGGTGTCGAACTTGGGCGCGGTACAACCTTCAAGATACGAAACCGACGCTCCCTCCTCGGCAATGATCAGAGTGCGCTCGAACTGTCCTGATTCCTCGGTATTGATGCGAAAGTAAGTTGACAGATCCATTGGGCATTTGACGCCCTTGGGAATGAAGCAGAATGTGCCGTCAGTAAAGACGGCCGAGTTGAGTGCGGCGTAGTAATTGTCACCCGCCGGCACCACGGTGCCAAGATACTGTTTTACCAGATCGGGATGCATCTGGACGGCCTCCGAGATCGAGCAGAAAGTAATGCCGACTTCGGCAAGCTTCTGCTTGTATGTGGTTGCTACCGATACACTGTCGAAAATCACATCGACCGCGACCCCGGCAAGGGCAGCCCGCTCATGCATCGGCACACCAAGCTTCTCGAAGGTGCGCAGCAACTCGGGATCGACCTCATCCATGCTGCTCAATTTCTGCTTTGGCTTTGGGGCTGAGTAGTAGCTGATCGCCTGAAAATCAATCTTCGGATATTTAACGTTCGGCCATTTCGGTTCTTCCATCTTGAGCCATTGCTGATATGCCTTGAGCCGGAATTCAAGCAGCCAGGCAGGCTCATTTTTCTTGGCCGAGATCAGCCGGATGGTGTCTTCACTCAGTCCTCTTGGCGCAACGTCGGACTCGATTTCGGTAATAAAACCGTGCTTATAGGGCTGATTAACCAGATTCTGTAATGCTGCGCTCATTAGATTTACTCCAATATCGTTCACGTCGAAAAGAACCTTGAACGTTGTTCGAGATTCTTTTACACCCTTTCGTTCCCGGGTATTTTTTGCACTTTTTTAGCCTTTTTGTCCCGGGAAGTTAAACCTTGGCTGACTCCTTAAGGCTAAAGCTTTCGCCGCAGCCGCATGTATTGTCAACGTTGGGATTCTCAAACCTGAATGAATCATTGAGCCCTTCCTTGACAAAATCCACCCGGGAGCCGTCGAGAAACGGCAAGCTGCCAGCATCGATTACCACGCTGGCGTCATGAGACTCGAACATCTGGTCGCCTGCACGAACTTCGTCGGCGTAATCGAACGTATAAGCAAAACCGGAGCAGCCCACTTTCTTCACACCGATGCGCAAGGCCAGTCCCTTGCCACGTTTCGCGAGCTGCTTGCGGATCTGCTTTGCCGCATTTTCGGTTAACGTTATCGCCATCACTGTTCTCCGGTTACCATTCGCAATTGGAATGAGCGGAATAAGCGTGGATCATCTGCATTACCGTCGAGCTGTATCAGGCCGAAAATGCGCGATGTTGTTCACGTTCGGGCATGACACGTTCAAGTTCGGGCATGACCTTCCGCATGTCCAGCATTTGCACCACGCCACCCTGTCTCGCTTTCTGGTCATCAACCAGCTGTTTCAGCGTGATGGCGCCAAGGTGATCAAAAATGAGATCATTCAGCTTTACCCATAAATCGTGGGTCATGCACTTTTTATCATTGTGACAATTTTCCTTTCCGCTGCACTGGGTTGAGTCGATCGGCTCATCAACCGCAAGGATAATCTCAGCAATCGACACTTGCGCCATGTCTTTGGCAAGGCAGTAACCGCCCCCGGGTCCTCGTACACTGTCAACAAGCGAGCGTTGGCGCAGCTTTGCGAATAGTTGCTCAAGGTAGGATAGCGAAATTTGCTGACGCCTGCTGATTTCAGCAAGCGTCACAGGATGGGTGCTACGCTGCATTGCAAGATCCAACAACGCCGTTACTGCAAATCGCCCTTTGGTTGTTAACCTCATGATAAGCTCCTCTTTACTCTCGTGATTTCAATCGAATAGAGATATAAAACTTCACCAAACAATCAATACATGACTGATTTGGTCAACTATAAGATACTTGATAGATTTAGTCAACTATAAAGAGCGATATTGCGGAGGAAAGGCAAAGAAACTGATAACGAAATAGACCCCTTGCGGGACTCACCTTTCATCCGGCTTTTGCGGCGTCAGGCGACCGACCGGAAAGCGCCTGTGATCGGAGTTTCAGCGCGGGAGAGGAAAGGTTTGCCTGCGAGCCAGGCTTGCCGCAAGAATGCAGCCCGTCGCTTAAAGGAAATCAGCCGCGAAAGCGCCCTGATCCTTCGGACCCGGCAGGCGTCTACCGGTGACGCAGCCGCATATGTGCTTTGACCAGTTCAATCGCCTGGTAACGAAACCGGCTGCCATCCGTATCCTTCACCCACATGTGCAGCAGGCCGATAAAAAATAGATGCGTATCCGCGGCTAACTGAGAGGGTTCATGGGAAAGATGCAGTTGCTCTCGAGCTTTTGCACGCTCGTAAACCAGTCGCAGTTTTTCCTCAATGCCGGAACAATTCAACAAAATTTGCTGCAGGACAGTCGCAAATTCGTCTACATATTCACACTTGATCATCATGATTTCATAAATCTGGCGTGTCTCGATGCTGTCAGTTAATACCTGGATCGTGCCACACAGAAAATTTTCTATACATGTCAGCGGATCTTCGGAACCCTCAATCAGCAGGGTGTCGTCCATGCGATCTATCAATGGCAGAAATACCTGTTCGCGCATCGCCTGAAACAAATCAATCTTGTTGCTGAAATGCCAATAGATTGCTCCACGCGTGACCCCGGCCTGGCTGGCAATATGCTCCATCGTAGTGCGGCTGACGCCACGCGCCAGGAATACCTGGCGTGCCGCCTCAATAAGGTGCTGCCGGGTTAACTCCGCATTTTCTTTAGTTTTTCGAACCATCGTTCAAATAGTTTCCTATGTGCTTATTTGCTATTTACATCGATCGTCTTTTGTATATAATATACATACATACAAGAATGTATGCAAGCTGTTTGTCTTCCGATTTATGGAGTTAAAAATGGCAGATGTCAATTCCAAGAATAAAGCTCACGATTTACTAATGGTTATCTGCCCAAAAGTATCCCTTGCACTGATTATAAGCTTAGTGTTGATGGCATGCGGCAAGAATGATCAGCCTCCCGGGCCGCCGGCTGGCGACATGGCTCTTCCTGTCAGCGTGATCGAAGCACAGCCCACCAGCGTGCCAATCAGCGCCGAAGCCGTCGCGCAAACCGAAGGCGCCAAGGAAGTCGAGATACGGCCTCGCGTGGGCGGAATTCTGCTCAAACGCCTGTATGAAGAGGGCGCTGCGGTAAAGGCGGGCCAGCCCATGTTTCTGATCGATCCTGTGCCCTATCAAAATGCCCTGGCGCAGGCAAAGGCGCAGCTCGCCGAGCAGAAAGCCCGCATCGTGCAGACCGAGCGCGAGGAAAAGCGCTTGCGCGATCTGCTCGACACGCAAGCCGTCAGCCAGCGCGAATACGACAACGCCGTCTCTGATAGCGCGATCGCAAAGGCTGCCTTGCAGCAGGCTGAGGTTCGCGTGCGCGATGCAGAGCTTAATCTTTCCTATACAACCGTAACGGCGCCGGTGAAGGGCATGTCGGGCCGCTTTCAGTTCTCTGAAGGAGCACTGGTGGAAGCATATAGCAGCTTGTTGACGACACTTGTGCAGGTGTCGCCCATATGGGTGCGCTTCAGCCTTTCCGATAACGAGTTGGTGCAGCTGGGCGGCCCCCTGAATGAGCAGAGGGTGAAACAAATCACATTAATACTCCCGGACGGCACGGAGTACGGAAAGAACGGAGAACTGAATTTTGCTGCCAGCAAGATCGATCCCACACTTGGCACGCAGCAATTACGCGCAACGTTCGAAAACGCGGATCAACGTTTTCTGCCGGGGCAATTTGTGCGCGCACGCGTCACCACGGGAACACGTGACGGGGTTTTTCTCGTCCCGCAGATTGCGGTGCAAACGTCTGATCTAGGCAAAAGTGTCTATGTCCTCAATGAAAAAAATGAAGCGACCGTACGACCGGTCGTGGCGGGTAACTGGCTAGGCAAGGACTGGGTGATTCTTGAAGGATTGAAAGCGGGCGACAAAGTGATCGTCGATAACATAATAAAGCTCCGTCCTGGCAGCCCCGTGACGCCTCATACCCTTGGGGAAGCGCCTGCCGAGCCCCCTGCTCCGCCCAAACCCGATCAGCAGGCAGATGAGCCTGCGCGAGAATCATCATGACTCGATTCTTCATTACGCGGCCCATTTTTGCATCGGTCGTATCCATTATTATCGTGTTGGCGGGATTGGCTGCCGCAATGCAGTTACCTATTGCACAATATCCACAGATCGCGCCGCCCACCGTATTGATCACCGCGACCTTCCCAGGAGCGAGCGCCGATACGTTGGCTAAGACTGTCGCCGCGCCGATCGAGGAGCAGTTAAGCGGGGTTGAAGATTTGTTGTATTTCAGCTCCAGCGCTGATTCAAGCGGCACGTTGACAATTACCGCGACTTTTGAGGTCGGTACGGATGTCGATCAGGCGACTTTCAACATCAGCAATCGCGTCAATATTGCCTTGCCACGTTTGCCGGATGAAGTTCGTCGGACCGGTCTGGTAATACAAAAGCGCTCCAACGATATTCTTCTTGTCTTTATGCTCGTCTCAAAGGAGAAAGGAAAATACGACCCTCTGTTTCTCAGCAACTACGCCACGCTAAACGTACTGGATGAGCTAAAACGTGTCAAGGGAGTTGGCGATGCAATGGTTTTCGGGGGAATGGATTATTCCATGCGCATCTGGCTGCGTCCTGATCGCATGGCTCAGTTGGGAATCACCACAACAGATATTGCCGCCGCTATCCGGTCGCAGAATGCGCAGTATGCCGCGGGCAAGATAGGGCAGGAACCCGCACCTGCGGATCAGCAGTTGATTTATACCGTTAATGCCAAAGGCCGGCTGCTGGAACCTGAGCAATTCGGCAATATTATCCTGCGCGCCGATGGCCCGGAAGGCGCCCTTTATCTCAAGGACGTCGCCCGGATCGAACTTGGTGCGCAAGGCTATGACGTGCGCACTGCGCTCAATGGCCAGCCTGGCGCAGGTATCCCCATTTTCCTGCAGTCCGGCGCAAATGCGCTTGAAACGGCAAATGCTCTCATCACCCGGATGGACGAATTAAAGGCATATTTCCCGGAAGGAATGGATTACGTCGTGCCTTACGATACCAGTCTCTTCGTCAAAGCCTCTATCTGGGAAGTCATCAAAACGCTCGGAGAGGCAATGATACTGGTGATACTGGTGGTCTATCTTTTCCTGCAAAGCTGGCGCGCCACGCTGATTCCCATTGTCGCAGTTCCCATTTCCCTGATTGGCACCTTTGCCGGCTTGTGGTTGTTTGGTTTCTCCATCAATACGCTTACACTTTTCGCGATGGTGCTGTCTATCGGCAGTGTGGTGGACGATGCGATTGTCGTGCTGGAAAATATCGAGCGCTTGATGGACGAAGAGAATCTGTCGCCGATGAAAGCCGCCATCAAGTCCATGGAGCAGGTTTCACGCGCCGTCGTCGCCATTGTATTGGTATTGTGCGCAGTGTTTGTGCCGGTAGCCTTTATGGGTGGCATTGCCGGCGAACTCTATCGCCAGTTTGCTGTGACTGTTGCCGTTGCCGTGGTAATTTCCGGCGTGGTAGCGCTGACACTCACGCCCGCATTGTGTGCCATCATACTGAAAACGACGCACGGCGAGTCTGCATTCTTCCGCGCGTTTAACAACGGATTCCGGCGGTTGACCAATTTCTATATCAATACGGTCAGCTTGACGTTGCGTCATACCATTATCGGCACATTCGTATTTGCAGGCATCATCGGCCTCGCAACCTATCTGATTAAAACGGTGCCCGACAGCTTTGTGCCGCCTGAAGATCAGGGTTACGTAGTAGCCGCAACGATCCTGCCGGACGGTGCAACGCTGGCCCGAACGACCAAAACGGCTGAAGCGGTGCGCGCTGCGATTGCGGAAGACCCGGCGGTCTCCCACCAGTTTGTGGTGAATGGGTTCGATCTGATTGGCGGCGGCAATAAAACCAGTTCGGCAACCATGTTCGTGACATTCAAAGACTGGTCTGAGCGTACCGCCACCGCCGAAGATATCGTCAATAAACTGTTCGGTATCTGCATGCAGCAATCCGACGGCATAGCAATCGCGTTTAATCCGCCTGCTATCCGTGGTCTGGGTACGGCAGGCGGCTTTGAAGTTTATGTGCAGGCCCGCGGTGGTTCGGACCCTATGCAGCTATCAGGCGTCGTGAATCACCTCATTGAGGCACTGAACCAGGAACCGCGCCTTGCTGGCATCAACACCTTTTTCCGCCCGACGGTACCGCAATTCTTCATCGAGGTGGATGAAGCCAAGGCAATTTCGCAGGGAGTGCCGATTGCTGACCTGTACGCCACCTTACAAAGCACCATGGGTTCGCTCTATATCAACGATTTTAATAAGTCCGGCCGCACCTATCGTGTGCAATTACAGGCGGAACCCCAATATCGCATGCGGCCGGAAGATCTCGGCAGGGTGTACGTGCGTTCACAATCCGGGGCGATGGTGCCCATGTCAGCATTGAGCGAGATCAGCACCATCGTCGGTGCGGAGCAGTTGGAACGTTATAATGGGCTTCTTTCCGCAAAAATAATGGGGGGCGGCGCACCGGGTGTAAGCTCAGGCGAGGCCATCAAGCTGGTGGAAGAGATTGCGGCAAGGAATTTGCCCGATAATTACCAGATTGCCTGGACGGCGCAGGCCTACCAGGAAAAACGCACCGGTTCGGCGGCAAACCTTGCGTTCAGTTTCGCTATCATTATGGTATTTCTCATCCTGGCCGCGCAATTCGAAACCTGGAGCCTCCCGTTGGCCGTGATCATGGCCGTACCTTTTGCCCTTACGGGCGCGCTGCTTGCCATTTTAGTGCGGGGGATGCCCAATGATATTTACTTCCAGGTGGGCTTGATTACGCTGATCGGCCTGGCGGCAAAGAATGCCATCTTGATCGTGGAGTTTGCCAGCCAAAAAATGCGGGAGGGAATGCCGGTTGCGCAAGCGGCGGTTGAAGCCGCACGTTTGCGCTTTCGTCCAATCGTCATGACTTCTATGGCATTTGTGCTGGGCATCGTGCCGCTGGTGATCGCCACAGGCGCGGGAGCCGCTGCCCGCCGCTCCATGGGCACCGGGGTATTTGGCGGCATGCTGCTCGCCACTTTCGTTGCCACGATATTCATTCCTCTGTTTTTTACCTGGCTTACGCGTAAGCACCCAGCGAAGCCAGCCGAAAATGTGCAACAGGAAACAACATGATGCGACACTATAACGTGTGGATCAGAATCCTATTATTGCTCCCAACACTGCTGGTCGCGTCCTGCGCCATGGGGCCAGATTACATTCGCCCCCCCATCGACACAGCCGACAAGTTTCGGATGACGCAAACGGAAGGGCAATCCATCGCCAATCTTCCGTGGTGGGAACTTTTGCACGACGAAGAACTGCAACGGCTCATTAACCAGGCTTTGCTGGAGAATAAAGATCTCAAGCGAGCGGTGGCAAGTGTCGAAGAACTCCAGGCTCGCTTGGGCATCGCTCGCATGGATTTTCTTCCTAAATTGGAGATGAATGTCAATGCCCCGGCGTTCGGCACTCTTGGCGGGTTCCTTATCCCCGGATTTCCGACGCCCTTCAATTATTTCGGACAGGCAAATCTGAATTGGGAACTGGACATCTGGGGCAGGATCCGCCGCTCCAATGAGGCCGCGCGCGCTGATCTGATGGGACGTGAGGAGAATCGCCGGGCGATCGTTCTGACGTTGGTTAGCTCAGTAGCGCAGTCCTATTTCGATCTTCGGCAATTTGATATGCAATTGGATATTGCTCGACGCGCCCTATCATCGTGGGAAGAATCGGTCGCCATTGCCCAGGCGCGATTACGGGGAGGATTGATTTCCAGGCTCGATCTGGATCAGTTCGATGCAGAACGGGCCAATGCCGCGACCAGAGTAGCGGAACTTGAACGACAGATGGTTCAAAAGGAAAATGAACTGAGTGTGCTGTTAGGCAAAAACTCAGCGCCGATCCAGCGAGGCCGTGCGCTGACGGAGCAACTGATGCCGCCCGAAGTACCGGCTGGCCTTCCTTCCGAGCTGTTGCAACGGCGCCCCGATATTCTACAGGCGGAACAAACGCTGGCGGCGGCAACGGCGAGAATCGGGATGACCAAAGCAGCCCGGTTCCCCAAGCTTTCGATCACGGGTTTTCTGGGGGTAGCCAGTCCAGCGCTGTCGAAGCTGCTGCTCTCCGGAAGCGAATTTGGCGCAGGCGGGCTCGGGTTGGCAGGACCACTGCTGAATGCGCAGAGCCTCGGTTTCGAGCAGCGGGCTGCGGAAGCCCAGGCGAGGCAGGTTTTGGCTCAATACGAGCAAACCATCCTGGTGGCATTCAAAGAGGTTGAAGATGCTCTGGTGGCGATTCGTACCGTTAATGAGCAACGCAAGGCGCAGGAGGAGCAGGTCGAAGCGCTGCGCTCAGCTTTGCATGTGTCCGATCTTCGCTACCAGGGAGGGATTACGAGCTATGTAGACGTGCTCCTTGCCAAACGAAATCTGTTCAGTGCCGAATTTGCCCTCACGGCAACGCG
>JBOIFK010000182.1:0-17673 GCA_050741585.1 Nitrosospira sp. | reverse complement strand
GTCCCGGTCACTCAACGGACACATCAAATCCTGCTTCCAGGAAATCACATACGCAATAAATATTCTCACGAAATTTATAAGAAAATTTTATATAAGAATTTAATATAAGCTAATAATAATGTGCTATATGTAATAAGTAGCGTCATCCCGCATCAGTACCCCTCACACACCTAACCATGGAGAATGCAATGGCAGATATTCATCAAGGACACACGGCACTGGGCGACGTCGCAGCCCGCACGCTTGCCAATGCCACTAAAACCGTTCCCCAGTTGCGGCTTATTACGCCGCGCTGGCTTGTCCACCTGCTGCACTGGGTGCCGGTCGAAGCCGGCATTTACCGCGTCAACAAGGTCAAGGATCCCGATAAAATCGCAGTGGACTGCTCCAACAAGGACGAGCGCGAACTACCCAATACTTTCGTGGATTACGAGGAATGGGGACGGGAATATGTGCTGAGCGCGGTAAATACCGTGGTGGACGTACATACTCGCGTTTCCGATCTATACAGCAGCCCGCACAACCAGATCCACGAGCAGGTTCGCCTGACGATTGAAATCATCAAGGAACGCCAGGAAAGAGAGCTGTTGAATAACAAGGAATATGGCCTGCTTAACAATGTGAATGACTTCATGAGAATAAAAACGCGGGCCAGCGCACCCACTCCGGATGATCTGGACGAACTGATTGCACGCGTCTGGAAAGAGCCTGCATTTTTTCTGGCGCACCCGCTGGCGATTGCTGCATTCGGCCGCGAGTGCACGCGCCGTGGCGTGCCACCTCCAACCGTGACCTTGTTTGGCTCACAATTCCTCACCTGGCGCGGTCTCCCCCTCATTCCCTGCGACAAGATTGACGTGGTCAAGGGCAAGACTTCCATCCTGTTGCTACGCACGGGAGAAAGCCGTCAGGGCGTTGTCGGGCTATACCAGCCGGGGCTGGCGGGCGAGCAAGGCATGGGCCTATCCGTGCGTTTCATGGGCATCAATCATCAAGCCATCGCCTCCTACCTGATTTCCCTGTATTGCTCGCTCGCGGTACTGACCGAAGATGCGCTCGGCATACTCGAAAACGTTGACGTGGGTAAATATCATGAGTACAAGTAATCCGTTGAGTCTGGATGTGGGGAACCCGGGTGCGGTGCCCGCACATCTGCCCGATATCAAGGAACTGACGCGCATGGCGAATGAACTGTTTTCCATGCCGCCGGGCGTGGAACAGGTTTCCGGAATTCCTTCCAGTGTTTCTTCCGGCATTCCTTCCGGTGCCGGTGCCGGGATTTCCTCGTGGCCGTCACCCGGGACTCTCTACGAGGCTCCTCATTCGGCAACGGCGACGCCCGTTCCGGAATCCGCGCTACGCACCGGGCCGCCTTTTGGAGGCCCCCACAATATTCCGCATTCGGCAGCGGCTGCGCCACATCCGCAATCCACGGCACCGGCCGGTGCCTCTTATGGAGCTCACAACAAAATCCCAGGTTCGATAGAACTCGTGGCAAACCCAAAATCCGTGACGTCCTCCGCAGCACCTCTGGGGTCTTACTATACTGTCCCCTATTCGGCAGGAGCAGCCCAGGCCCTGAAGATTCCTGCACTGGGCACGGAGATCCCCTACGCGGACACATTTGCCAGGTTTCTGCTGCCGCTTCCCCCGGAGCTGAACACCGCTTCCGCCTTACCCTCCGGCACGTCTGGCATAAACGCTGGCACATCCGCTGGCACGGCCGCTTTTCCCCTTATGCCGACGAATCCGGTTGACGGGTCGCCATTCTATTTCCTTGATGAGGGCATCCCGTTTGGCGGCGCTGCCCGCGCCGGACAAGTCCCGGCAATTGCATCGGTGCACCCCCCGTTTGACGCCAACGCCGTGCGGCACGACTTTCCAATCCTGAAAGAACGGGTCAATGGACGTCCGCTGATCTGGCTGGACAACGCCGCCACCACGCAAAAACCGCAGTCCGTGATCAATCGCCTCTCGTACTTCTACCAGCACGAAAATTCCAACATCCATCGTGCAGCGCATGAACTGGCAGCGCGCGCCACCGATGCTTACGAGGAATCACGGGAAAAGGTGCGCCGCTTCCTCAATGCCCCGTCAGCCGACGAGATCGTTTTTCTCAGGGGCACGACCGAGGCGATTAATCTTGTCGCACAGAGCTGGGGCCGCCACAATGTCAATGAAGGGGACGAGGTCGTTATCACCTGGCTGGAACATCATGCCAACATCGTACCCTGGCAAGCGCTATGCAATGAGAAGGGCGCGAAACTGCGCGTGGCTCCGGTGGACGACGACGGCCAGATATTACTGGATGAGTATCAGAAACTGCTCGGATCGCGTACCAAGCTGGTATCGTTCTCGCATGTCTCCAATGCGTTGGGTACCATCACCCCGGCTCGCCAGATAATTGAAATGGCGCACCGGGTCGGCGCTCGCGTGCTGGTGGACGGCGCGCAATCCGTCTCGCATATGCGCGTGGATGTGCAGCAGCTCGACTGCGACTGGTTTGTTTTTTCCGGTCACAAGGTATTTGGTCCCACGGGTATCGGCGCGCTATTCGGCAAAAGCGAATTGCTCAACACGACGCCGCCGTGGCAAGGCGGCGGCAACATGATCCAGAATGTCACCTTTGAAAAAACGACATATCATGGGGCGCCCGCGCGTTTCGAGGCTGGCACGGGCAACATTGCCGATGCTGTGGGACTGGGAGCCGCAATCGATTACGTGGAACGGATCGGCATCGACAACATAAACCGCTACGAGCATGACCTGATGGCGTACGCGACCCGCGGCCTCAATACCGTTCCCGGCCTGCGGCTGATCGGCACCGCGCCGGACAAGGCGGGAGTATTGTCGTTTGCGCTGAAAGGATTCGCCACCGGGGAAGTCGGCGACGCCCTGAACCGAGAAGGCATCGCGGTGCGCGCCGGTCATCACTGCGCGCAGCCCATCCTGCGGCGTTTTGGTTATGAAAGCACGGTGCGTCCGTCATTGGCGCTGTACAATACTTATGGAGATGTGGATACGCTGGTTACCGCGTTGCACCGGCTGCAGGGCGGCCGCTATAATTATTGAAGCATAAATAGACTGCCCTGCAAGAGCAGGCCGACGATCTGAAGCCTGCCCGTGCCTGGAGGCATGGGCAGGCTTCCTCATTTCGTGCATTTTCGCATTCAGGCATCGATAACAACAACCTCTAACGCTATGAACTTCCAGCAGCTGCGCATCATCCACGAAACGGTTCGGCAGAATTACAACCTGACCGAGGCGGCCAATGCCCTGTTTACGTCCCAATCCGGCGTCAGCAAGCACATCAAGGATCTGGAAGATGAATTGGGCATCGAACTTTTCGTACGCAAAGGCAAACGGTTGCTTGGGTTGACCGATCCCGGCAAGGAACTGGTGAAGATCGTCGAGCGCATCCTGCTCGATGCGAAGAATGTCAAACGCCTGGCTGAACAGTTCAGCAACCGGGAGCAAGGCCGGCTGACGATCGCTACTACCCATACCCAGGCGCGATATGCACTGCCATCCGTGGTAACACAATTCAAAAAAGCATTTCCCCAGGTGCATCTCGTCCTTCATCAGGCCAGCCCTGACGAGATCGTATCGATGCTGCTCGACGGCGTCGCGGATATCGGCATCGCCACCGAGGCGCTGGAGAGCGTTGTGGAGCTTGCTTCCTTTCCCTATTATTCGTGGCATCATGCGGTCATTGTGCCGCCCGGGCATCCATTGATATCGAACCAGCCAATTACCCTTGAGGCCGTTGCCGAGTTCCCGGTCATCACTTATCACGAAGGCTTTACCGGGCGAAAAGGAATTGACGAGGCATTTGCAAAGGCGGGACTGGTGATCGATATTGCGATGTCGGCACTTGATGCCGACGTCATCAAGACTTACGTCGAACTCGGGCTGGGAGTGGGAATCGTTGCCTCGATGGCTTTCAATCCCGCACGGGATACGCAGCTCACCCTACTCGACAGTTCACATCTGTTCGAAAAAAATACGACAAATATTTCCGTGCGGCGCGGCCATTATCTGCGGGGTTATGCCTACCGCTTCATCGAACTTTGCCTGCCGTCGCTGAGCGAGGTGGCCATTCGGTCGGGTGTCAGGCCCGAGGCTGACGTCGAGCTGGATGACTGAACCACGGAATGGATCCAGCTCGAACACGCTTATGACCCTGCCCTACTCATCCTCCCCCAGGAAACCGCCGCTCTGGTGATCCCACAGGCGTCCGTAGAGACCACCGGACGCGATGAGGCTTTGGTGATCACCTTCTTCCACAATGCGACCTTTTTCGATCACGATGAGGCGATCCATCGCCGCAACCGTCGACAGGCGATGCGCTATTGCTATCACTGTCTTGCCTTCCATCAACCGATACAGGCTTGACTGAATCGCCGATTCTACTTCGGAGTCCAATGCGCTTGTCGCTTCATCAAGCAATAGGATCGGGGCGTCCTTCAGCATGACACGGGCGATCGCAATCCGCTGGCGCTGGCCGCCGGAAAGTTTTATTCCACGCTCACCGACATGCGCATCGTAGCCTTTACGCCCCATGGGATCTTTCAGCCCTGCAATGAAATCATGCGCTTCGGCCCGTTTCGCGGCAGCTATCATATCCGCATCGGTCGCGTCTGGCCGGCCATACAGGATATTCTCCCGCACTGAACGATGCATGAGCGACGTATCCTGGGTGACCATGCCGATATTGGCGCGCAAACTGAGCTGGGTAACGTGTTTAACGTCTTGCTCATCAATCAATATGCGACCCTGCTCAACGTCATAAAATCGAAGCAACAAGTTGACGATGGTGGATTTACCCGCGCCCGAGCGTCCCACCAATCCGATTTTCTCGCCCGGCCGAACATGCAGTGAAAAGTGATCTATTACAGGAGTATTCCCGCCGTAGCAAAAGACAACATCTTCAAACCTGATATCCGCGTTATCGATCCGGAGAGATTTGGAATGCGGATGATCAGTGACCAGGTGCGCACGCGACAAGGTGGTGATACCATCCCGGACAGTGCCAACCTGTTCAAGCAACGAAGCCATTTCCCACATGACCCAATGAGACATGCCGTTAAGCCGTAGCGTCATTGCACCGATGGCGGCAACAGCGCCGACGCCCAACTCTCCCTCGGTCCACAAAAACAAGGCCAGGCCAACCGCGCTGATGATCAGAGCCGCCCCCATAATTTGATTGGTCATTACAAAGCCGGAGAGTAGTCGCATTTGGCTATGCACGGTTTGCAGGAACTCCTGCATGGCCGATTTTGCGTAACTCGCTTCCCTGCCGGCGTGAGAGAAAAGTTTCACAGTGGCAATATTCGTGTATGCGTCACTGATGCGTCCTGTCATGAGAGAACGGGCATCAGCCTGGGATTGGGAAACCCGGCTCATCCGTGGCACAAAAAACCGCAACACAAAAATATAGAGGACAAACCACCCCGCAAAGGGCAGCATAATCCAGGCGTGGAAATTACCAACCACTGCAATCAGCGTAAAAAAGTAAATCGCGACATAGACGAGAATGTCCCCCAGGGTAAAGCAGACATCGCGCAGCGCCAGAGCGGTTTGCATGACCTTGGCTGCTACCCGGCCGGCAAATTCATCCTGAAAAAAGTTCATGCTTTGATTAAGCATCAACCGGTGAAAATTCCACCGCAGCCGCATCGGAAAACTTCCTCCCAATACCTGGTGCTTGACAAGATTCTGCAATCCAACCACCACACCACTTGCGATCAGCAACCCGGCGAACAGAAGAAGCATATGCCCTTCCTTCTCCCATAGCAGAGAAGGTGGCGTATTGTTCAGCCAGTCAACGACCTTCCCCAGCATGGCAAATAACAGTGCCTCAAACGCA
Source organism: Nitrosospira sp. (assembly GCA_050741585.1). GTDB lineage: Bacteria > Pseudomonadota > Gammaproteobacteria > Burkholderiales > Nitrosomonadaceae > Nitrosospira. The sequence goes on along the minus strand of JBOIFK010000182.1, from coordinate 11,804 downwards.
CCGACGGATGCCGTCAGCAGGACCAACGCAACAAGATATCGTCGCACGCCATCGGTAGCTTCCCAAATGAACGCTGAAAAGCCCATGGGTGGAATTCTGTCCATGTTTTCGGGATAGGGATAAACCACTTTTTCAAAGAAATTAAACATTTGAACCTTAATCGTTAAGCACGCTAAATATCATCTTGAGCCACATTGCGTAGTTCCCTGAATATAGTAATTCGGGTGGTTTTAGTGCAATATTCACTTGAATGTGCTGTTTGATAATAGTAGAAGTGAAACCGAAGAGCAGGGACCGCTTTGCTCCGAGTATCCAAAAGGGATCAAAAAAGGGTTCGGCTCTGGCCCGGCCGAGGAGCTGACGTTGGAGCGGTCAAGACATTCTTGCGCAAAAGTACTCAAGATACAAGAACGGCGCAAAACCAGGCAACCGGAACCGGCAATACAGCGAATGCAACATAGAACGATGAGGCTAAAATGCCAGGCGCATACGCACATCTGACCCTGGTTAATCTGATCAGGGAACCGGCACGGCTTGAAAGCCGCGGCTTCACTCCCGAGGCAACTGTTTCGGTGCTGGATTACTTCCGCTTCTGTGAACTTGGCGCGGTCAGCCCGGATTATCCTTATCTGGATATCGCGCATCCCGATGCCTGCCACTGGGCGGATCGAATGCATTACCAGAACACCGGCGATATGGTTAAAGCAGGAATTGACCTGATTAGAAAAATGGATGGCGCATCGCGGCAAAAAACGTTTTCGTGGCTGCTGGGATACACCAGCCATGTCGTTACCGATGTGACCATTCATCCTGTTGTCGAATTGAAAGTGGGCGAATACCAGAAGAACAAGGGAAAGCACAGAATCTGCGAGATGCATCAGGATGCCTACATCTTTCAGCGCTTGAATCTCGGTGAGGTAGGCTTGGCCGAACACCTGGATTCGGGAATCTGGGGATGTTGCGATACACCCGGCAGCGGGAAGCTCGACCCGGTAATCGTAAAAACCTGGCAGAGCATGCTTGAAGCCTGTTATTCAGCATCATATCAAGCTAATCCCCCCGTCATCGATAATTGGCACGGCTCATTCAAATTCATCGTTGATAAAGCGGAAGAAGGAAACGTGCTTCCTCCCTTTGCCCGCCATGTTGCCGCCAATATCGGCTTAACCTATCCGGCGATTGCCGATCTCGACGCCCAATATCTGGAGGGTCTGGCCACGCCCCTCGGGGTGATGAATTATGACCAGATATTCGACCGGGCGATGGACAATGTCCTTGCGGCGTGGTCGCACATTGCCAATGCCGTATTCAAAAACGATGATGCCTACCAGACAGCGGCAGTTAACTGGAATCTGGATACGGGAAGGAACAGTAGCGGCGCCTATGTCTATTGGAGCAAGCAAGGGTGATCATAATCGGAAGAACCGCTGTCGCCGCTATTGCCATTGCGATGGCGCTCTCTTTCCTGTCAGGCTGCGCATCCAGCCAAAAATATTCCGATAGTGAGGAAATGTACATCAAGGCTTCCGCACTGACCAAATTATCGGCCGCGGTAGAATCAACCGTACGCTACAAGAATCCGCCATCGGAACTTGACGAAAGCGAATTGCTGACGCTGGCAACCCGGCACGATCCGGTACTGCTGGAAAATTTCAGAGACTATAAGGTCAGGGTGCTGAGCCGGGACCGCCACTCGGTAGTACTCGTATGCGACGCATCCGGTACCCGTGCGTTACTGGAGGATGCAGGATGTACCGGACCGATGGATCGCGAACGCTGGAAAGGGAAGCAGGAGCCGTGCAAGTTCTCGATTGACACAAAAGCACTATGCCGATGAAACACGCTGGTTGTTTATTCCATAAGGATTACCTCAAGCCACATGAGGTTTTTATGTATCAGCCAGAATCACGCAGGGCTTGCGGTAAAAAAACAGGATACAGAGACAGAGCCCCGAAGAGGAATTATGTAACCAGGCCTGGCCCTGCTTCAGGCGCCCCACGCCACCGGAAAGATCATTTAATCCCAATCATTTCGTAGAAAGTGCGCGTTACCGTCTCAATATAGTATCCGACGTTCCCGGCAACAGTTCCGGATAATCCCGGCTGTAATGCAGACCTCTGCTTTCGTGGCGCAGCATGGCGCTTTGTACGATCAGGTCGGCGGTATCCACAAGATTACGCAGTTCCAGTAGATCGCTGGTTACGCGGAAGTTGGCGTAATACTCGTTGATTTCCTCGTGCAGCAGCTTGATGCGATGTTGCGCGCGCTGCAGGCGCTTGCTGGTGCGGACAATCCCGACATAGCTCCACATGAAACGCCGCAGTTCGTCCCAGTTGTGCGAGATGACGACTTCTTCATCGGCATTGGTCACACGGCTTTCATCCCATTGCGGCAACTCGACAGGCGGTGCGGAGGACTGACCGACAATATCCTCGGCTGCCGCCTGACCGAACACCAGGCATTCCAGCAGGGAATTGCTCGCCAGCCGGTTTGCGCCATGCAGACCGGTATGGGCGGTTTCACCAATGGCATACAGGTTTTCGAGATCGGCCTTGCCATTCCAGTCGGTAACGATGCCGCCACAAGTGTAGTGTGCGGCGGGCACGACGGGAATGGGCTGTCTGGTGATATCGATGCCGAACTCCAGGCAGCGGCTATAGATGTTGGGGAAGTGTTCTCGCAGGAAATTTGCCGGTTTGTGAGAGATGTCAAGATAAACGCAGTCAAGTCCACGTTTCTTCATTTCGAAGTCGATCGCGCGGGCGACGATGTCGCGCGGTGCAAGCTCCGCGCGCTGGTCGTGCTGGAGCATGAAGCGCGAGCCGTCGGGAAGTTTCAGCAGACCGCCTTCGCCTCGTACCGCCTCGCTGATCAGGAACGATTTGGCGTGAGGATGATAAAGGCAGGTGGGATGGAATTGAACGAATTCCATATTCGCCACGCGGCAGCCGGCGCGCCAGCCCATGGCGATGCCATCACCCGTGGCGGTGTCGGGATTGGTGGTGTAGAGATAAACTTTTCCGGCGCCGCCGGTTGCAAGCACCGTGTTATGCGCGGCGATGGTGTTGACCTTTCCCGCCGCGCTGTCCAGCACATAGGCCCCATAGCAGCGATTGCCGCCCTGGCCGGACGGGACCACGGATTGGACCATGGGTCGGGCTAATTTGGCGCCTGTGATGAGATCAATGGCAACATGGTATTCAAGCACGGTGATATTCGGATGCGTGCGCGCCTTTTCGCTTAAGGTTCGCTGCACCGCCTGTCCCGTCGTATCCGCCGCGTGAATCACGCGACGCACGCTATGGCCGCCTTCCCGCGTCAGATGATACCCTGTTTCATTACCCTGATCGCGGGTAAACGGTACGCCCTGGGTAATCAACCACTGAATGGCCCGCGGGCCGTTCTCCACGACATAACGCGTAACCGCCTCGTTACAGAGACCTGCGCCTGCGACAAGCGTGTCCCTAATATGGGCTTCGGGCGAGTCTTCTTCCGAGAGTACCGCGGCAATCCCCCCCTGGGCCCAGCCGCTGGCACCATCCAGCAGCGCCTGCTTGGTGACAAGCCCTACCTTCTCGCTTTGCGCCAGGTTGAGGGCAAGGGTAAGACCGGCCAAACCACTGCCGATGATCAGCGTATCGAAATGAAGTTGAGGCGCCCTGGTTTGCATTGGATTTTGTTTCCTGCGAACAGGAAATCATAACAGACTGATCGCAGGCTTGGGCTTTCATACAACCTTTACATAATAACCACGTTTTCAAGTGAACTAATTAATATTGCCCGTTGTCTCTTGCTACAGACGAGGTGCCGTATGCCTTGCGCGTGATTCCCTGGATGACCCTTGAACGGGTATACTTGGGTAGCTACGTCATAACGTGGCAATCCAATATAAATCATAATATTCAGGGGTCAGGCCGGATGAGTGACCGGGAAATCGATCAGCAGCTGGTGGAACGCGCGCAACGTGGCGACAAGCAAGCATTCGATCTGCTGGTGATCAAGTATCAACGCAAGCTGGCGCGATTGCTGTCGCAATTTATCCGCGATACGGCCGAGGTGGAAGACGTGACCCAGGAAGCCTTTATCAAGGCCTACCGTGCGTTACCGTCGTTCCGGGGCGACAGTGCGTTTTATACTTGGCTATATAGGATTGGTATTAATACCGCGAAAAATTTTCTGGTGGCCCAAGGGCGGAGAGCACCGACCACCGGTAACGGATTCGATAACGAAGATGCCGAAGGCTTCGAGGAAGGTGGCCATTTACGTGAGATGAACACACCGGAAAGCGAGTTGACCAGTAAACAGATCGCGCAGACGGTGAATCAGACCTTACATGAACTACCTGAAGAATTGCGTACGGCAATTACATTGCGAGAAATTGAGGGACTGAGTTATGAGGAAATTGCGGTCATCATGAACTGTCCCATCGGTACGGTGCGATCACGAATATTTCGTGCTCGGGAAGCGATAGCGGAAAAATTACGGCCCTTGCTGGGAACCGGCAAAGATAAGAGGTGGTAGCATGAAAGATAAAATATCGGCATTGATGGATGGCGAACTGGACCCGGAAGCGGCAGCCGGTGTAATCGCCCAACTCAAGAAAGCAGATGAATTACGTAGCGAATGGGTGGTCTATCATCTAATCAGTGATGCATTGGGACAGACAGAGGCGATGCCTGCCGACATCACGCGGCGCGTGGGGGCCAGGCTGGCGACGGAACCAACTGTGCTGGCACCTCGTCCGATAAAGCACAAGGCCAGAGTTTTTGCGGTTGCGGCCTCGGTAGCGACGGTCGCCGTGATTGGATTAATGAGCCTGCAGACCACGGATCGCCCGGCGGAAAACCTGGCCGCCGTCGACAAGTCGACTCCCGCAGCGACAACCCCGGCTACAAACACAGCCGCCTTACAAACGGCTCCCGTCATCTCCATCTCCGCCTCACTCCCCGCCCCCGCTCAAATTAACGATTACCTGTTGGCGCACCGGCAATTCTCGCCGAGTGCGATGCATGGCACAGCGCCTTATATGCATACGGTTGCCGAATCGCGCGAAAACCCCAGATGACACGGGTTGCACTGGCTGTTCTGCTGCTGATAACCGGCATCATCCAGCCTGTCATTGCGCAACATACCTCCAGTTCATCCGCAGAGGCGCTAAATTGGCTGCAAAGAATCGCCGCAGCACCTCGTCAGTACAATTACATCGGCACTTTCGTATATTCGTCTGGCAACCGTATTGAAACATCCCGCATCATCCATATGGTGGATGGCACGGGTGAGCATGAAAAAACCGAAGTGCTGGATGGCGCGCCCCGGGAGATCATCCGCAACAATGACGAGATGAGATGTTATCTGCCGGAGAGCAGGACTGTTGTGACCGAAAAACGCTGGCTGCAGACGGTTTTTCCCGCATTGCTGCCCCAGCCGTTAACCAATCTCGATGAAAGCTATATTGTTAAAAAAGGTGGGCAGGAGCGCGTCAGTGGTTATGCGTGCCAGGTTATTGAACTGGAACCCAGGGATGATAAGCGCTATGGCCACAAATGGTGGGTGGATCCCGACACCGGCCTGCTGCTGAAAGCCGCAGTAATGGATAAAGACCGGGTGGTGGAACAATTCGTTTTTACGCAGCTGAAGATCGGCGGCGAGATCGATAAAGAACTATTGAAGTCCGACTATTCGACGAAAGCCGTAGACTGGCAGACCACCAATCTTGTCTCGTCCACGATGGGAAACGGAAAACTCGGCTGGAAAGTCCAGGATCCGCCACAAGGATTCAGAAAGATTATTGAAATGAAGCGTAACCTCTCCGTGAAATCGGCACCGGTCAGTCATATCGCATTGTCGGATGGCCTCGCCGCGGTGTCAGTGTTCATCGAACCGGTATCAAAGCATTCCTTTCCCCCGGTTGAGGGATTTTCGTCCAGCCAGGGGGCAATCAATATTTACACCCGCACGGTGGCAGATAATGTTGTAACGACAGTGGGCGAAGTACCGCCGGCCACAGTAATGCAAATCGGTAACTCGGTGATCAGCCATAAAATAAAATGAAAATCGCATGAGAGTCAAAAGCAAGTCAAGCCCGGAGCCAGTGGTTAATTGATTTTCTTTTTTTAACCCATTTTTAGGCTCGGTGCCATGATCTCCAGAAAATTTTGCTTCGTTGACTTCATCCTCCGGTGAATTCGCTACAGGCGTCCATCCATCGGGTTCAGATTGCATTGCATTGCACCCAGGTGTTTTGCTTCGCTTCAAACCCAGGCGGGCTAATGGCTCGGTAGAAGTTCAGGCTGGGGAGCTCAATCGCGGGGGTTATTTATTCTTATTTCTTAAAGGCAGAAAAATGATAGTTAAATTCATTCTGGCGGCATTACTCTTCTCTTCCGCCGCCACGCAGGCGCAAACCCAGACGCAAACCCAAGTGTTGCCAGGTTTCACCGAGCTTGTGGAAAAACATGGAGCCGCAGTAGTGAATATCAGCACGGTTCAAGCTCCAAGTGTTGCCAGCAACCCGCTTTTTCCGAATATGCCGGGTATCCCGGAGGATGACCCATTCTTTGAATTCTTCCGACGGCATATGCCGCCCGGTGGGCCGCCCAACGGTGGTGGCGGCGGCATGCCAAACATGCCCAATATTCCCAAGGACTTCGAATCAAAATCGCTGGGCTCCGGCTTCATTATCACGTCGGACGGCTATATCCTGACCAACACGCATCTGGTGGACTCCGCCGAGGAAATTACGGTGAAACTTACCGACAAGCGGGAATTCCGCGCCAAGCTGGTCGGAGCCGACCGAAGAACCGATATCGCTCTCCTCAAGATCGACGCCACCGGTTTGCCCAAAGTGACGCAGGGCGATCCAGACAAGCTCCAGGTTGGCGAATGGGTCGTGGCAATCGGCTCACCCTTCGGCTTTGAAAACTCCGTCACCGCCGGTATCGTCAGTGCCAAGGGGCGTTCTCTGGCACAGGAAAATTTCGTGCCCTTCATTCAGACGGACGTCGCGATCAATCCCGGCAATTCCGGGGGGCCATTGTTCAACATGAAAGGTGAAGTGGTCGGCGTTAATTCGCAAATTTACAGCCGTACTGGCGGTTTTATGGGTCTCTCATTTGCAATTCCCATCGATGTGGCCACCGATATTTCCGGTCAATTGATCGCCACCGGCAAAGTAAGCCGTGGCAGAATCGGTGTCCTGATCCAGGAAGTCACCAAGGAGCTCGCGGAATCCTTCGGATTGCCCAAGGCCACGGGTGCGCTGGTCGCATCAGTGCAAAAGGACGGACCTGCAGGGAAAGGAGGCATCGAAGCGAGAGATGTCATCCTGAAATTTGATGGAAAAACCGTCAATGCCTCAGGCGATTTGCCCCGTATCGTGGGCGCCACCAAACCGGGATCGAAAGTGCAGGTGCAGGTATGGCGGAATGGCGCCGCAAAGGAGATGACGGTGATAGTGGACGAAATGCCACCGGACGAGAAGGTTGCGCGCCGTGGCGGAAAACGGGGCAAGGCGCCCGATGCCAATCGTATCGGGCTGAGCCTGAGCGAACTCACTCCCGAGCAGAAACAACAACTGGAAATAACCAACGGCTTGCTTGTGGAAGACATGCTGCCCGGCATCGCCAGCCGTGCCGGTGTTCGTCCGGGTGACGTGATTCTCAGCATGAACAATCAGGACATCAAATCGGTCGAACAATTCAACCAGCTACTCAACAAAATCGAGAAAGGACGCAATATCGCGTTGCTGGTAAGACGTGGCGACACCGCGACTTTCATCACGATGAAACTGAATGGGGGCGACAATAAATAGGACACCCCCTCCCCCATCCGCTCCCGGCGGAACGCTCGATTCTCTCGCACTGATTGTTTACAGCCGGAAGCACTGCCATCTTTGTCATGACATGATCGCCGCCCTGCAGGAATTGCAGACGCGGCTTTCCTTCCATCTCGAAATCGTGGATGTGGACGGGAATGCCGATTTGAGATTACGTTACGGCGAACGGGTTCCGGTATTGGTCACGGGAGGACAGGAAATTTGCCATTATCGTTTGGATCCTGCTGCCCTGGCCCGGATATTTCCCCAGATCGCCGACGGCGCAGGTTAAACTTGCCAATGTCATGGAACATGACCCGGTTACAGACCTCGCCAGCTTTTGCAGCCGATTTCCTTTAAATCCAGCAGGGCTGCTAGATGCTTATTTCGCCAGAATTCGCTAAAATGCGCACTTCTTGATAAAAACAGGAATTGCTGCCGGACTGATAGGCAGAATTGCGGGGGTTAGCCATAAGCTTTCAGAGGGCACAGCATGTGCCCTTTTTTAGTTTTTCCCCGTGTCTATTCCGACCACCGCAACCTTGATCCCCAATGCAGCATATACGTAATTTTTCCATCATCGCCCATATCGACCACGGTAAATCCACCCTGGCGGATCGCATCATTCATTTGTGCGGTGGCCTGTCCGAACGTGAAATGGAGGCGCAGGTGCTGGATTCCATGGAGCTGGAGCGCGAGCGCGGAATTACCATCAAGGCGCAGACCGCCGCCCTGGAGTACAAGTCGCGCAATGGCAATGTTTATTTGCTTAATCTGATCGATACTCCCGGTCATGTGGATTTTTCCTATGAAGTATCGCGTTCTCTGGCCGCCTGTGAAGGCGCGCTCCTGGTGGTCGATGCGTCACAAGGCGTGGAGGCCCAAACCGTTGCCAACTGCTACACCGCCATTGAGCAGGGGGTGGAAGTCGTGCCAGTATTGAATAAAATTGATCTGCCCGCAGCCGAACCGGAACGCGTAATCAAGGAAATAGAAGACATCATCGGGATAGATGCGCAGCACGCGCTGCACGCCAGCGCGAAAACCGGTGAGGGCGTGCAAGACATTATGGAAGCGGTTATTGCATGTATTCCCGCACCGAAGGGTGATCCGGCCGCTCCACTGAAAGCCCTGATTATCGATTCATGGTTTGACAACTACGTCGGCGTCGTGATGCTGGTGCGGATATTCGATGGAGTGCTCAAACCCAGAGACAGGATATTGCTCATGGCCAGCAAAGCGGTTCACCTGTGCGAACAGGTTGGCGTATTCACACCCAAATCAAAAAACAGGGAATCACTCAGTGCCGGCGAAGTCGGATTCATCATTTCCGGCATCAAGGAATTGAAATCCGCCAAGGTGGGCGATACGGTGACGTTATTGGATCGTCCAGCCATCCAGCCACTACTGGGCTTCAAGGAAATAAAGCCCCAGGTGTTCGCCGGACTTTATCCGGTGGAATCCAATCAATACGACGCCATGCGCGATGCACTGGAGAAATTGAAACTCAATGATTCATCGTTGCAATATGAGCCAGAGACGTCGCAAGCGCTGGGTTTTGGCTTCCGCTGCGGCTTTCTCGGCCTGTTGCATCTCGACATCGTACAAGAGAGGCTGGAACGGGAATACGGCATGGATCTCATCACCACCGCGCCAACAGTGGTGTATCAGGTCGTCATGCGCGACGGCACGATAACTGAAATCGACAATCCATCCAGAATGCCTGAGCTCTCTAAAATAGAGGAAATCCGCGAGCCGATTATCACCGCCACTATCCTGGTTCCCCAGGAACACGTTGGATCCGTCATTACACTTTGCATCGGCAAACGCGGGATCCAGAAAAATATGCAATATATGGGCAGGCAGGTAATGCTTGTCTATGAAATGCCGCTCAACGAAGTCGTGATGGATTTTTTTGACCGATTAAAATCTACCAGCCGCGGGTATGCTTCGCTTGATTACGAATTCAAGGAATTTCGTGCTTCCGATCTGATCAAGCTGGACATACTTATCAATGGCGAAAAAGTAGATGCATTGTCGCTGATCGTCCATCGCGCCAATAGCCAGTACCGGGGACGCGAACTCGCCCAGAAGATGCGTGAATTGATTCCACGGCAAATGTTTGACATCGCGGTGCAGGCCGCCATCGGCGCGCACATCATCGCCAGAGAGAGCATCAAGGCATTGCGCAAGAACGTCATCGCCAAGTGCTATGGCGGCGACATCAGCCGCAAACGCAAGCTCCTGGAAAAGCAGAAAGCAGGAAAAAAACGAATGAAGCAGGTCGGCAATGTTGAAATTCCGCAGGAAGCCTTTCTTGCCATTTTGCAGGTAGGTGACAAGTAGCACCGGACGTTATTCACACAAAAAAAAGGAATAAGGAATGAACTTTCCACTCATCATGCTGATACTGCTGATAATTACCGGCGGTATCTCATTACTTGATCGCTTCATACTACGTCGCCACCGCGCGCCGGAAGCGCAGGGGCCGTGGTGGGTCGAGTACCCAAAGAGTTTTTTTCCGGTCATCCTTATCGTATTCTTTTTGCGTTCCTTCCTGGTGGAGCCTTTCAAGATCCCTTCAGGGTCGATGATTCCAACCCTGCTGGTGGGGGATTTTATCCTGGTAAATAAATACACCTATGGCATCCGCCTCCCGGTGATTAATCTCAAGGTCATGGATGTAAACGAGCCGAGGCGGGGCGAAGTAATGGTGTTCCGTTATCCGGAGAACCCTTCGATGGACTACATCAAACGCATCGTCGGCGTACCGGGGGATACCGTCATGTATCGAAATAAGCAGCTGATTATTAATAATATTCCTGTTAAAATGCAGGCGGATGGAGAGTACACCTATGTGGAATCCGGCCTGAATTACGTTTACAGCCAGCGCTTTGGCGAATCACTGGGCGAGCATAACTATAAAATCCTTATCAATCCGGATGTTCCCGATATTCAGCTTGCCGGAGTACGTCCGTTTCCGCACCGTGAAAATTGCACTTACGATGATGACTGGTTTACCTGCAAGGTGCCCGACGGGAATTATTTTACGATGGGCGACAATCGCGACAGCAGCAGCGACAGCCGGTATTGGGGATTTGTGCCGGAGCGCAATATTGTCGGCAAGGCCTTCATGATCTGGTGGAATTTCAATGACCTCAAACGAATCGGGCTATCGATTGAGTAGACTGGAAGGAGGGTCCGGATTCACGAGCGTTCCGCTTCGCCTATTTGCTGGCTTGTTTCGCTGGGAGCAAAAAATGAGCTTACCTGGAACTTTGAATTTTGAGCGGTGTTCATAGCTTATCAGGATATGGACAGTGACATACTTTACCGGAAGCTCGGCTATCGCTTCAACCGGCCTGAACTCCTGCGCCAGGCGCTGACACATCGCAGTCATAGCCTTCCGCACAACGAACGCCTTGAGTTTCTCGGCGATAGCGTACTCAACTGCGCCGTCGCCGGACTGATATTCAGGCATTTCCCCAATCTTACCGAAGGTAATTTATCGCGGGTCCGGGCCAACCTGGTCAACCAGCAGGCGCTGGCTGCGTTGGCGCAAACGCTTGGATTGGGAGAATTGATCAGATTTGGCGACGGCGAACTCAAAAGCGGCGGGGATCGGCGCCCATCGATTCTGGCTGACACGCTGGAGGCCCTGCTGGGAGCGATTTACCTTGATGGAGAATTCGCACGAGCCGAGGAAATCGTCGTTGCCCTTTTCACGCCCTTGCTGCATGGACTGGATCCACAGACTCTGGGCAAGGACCCAAAAACCCTCTTGCAGGAAGCTCTTCAGAGCCGCAAGCTGCCGTTGCCGCAATACTCTGTTATCGCGACGACAGGCGAAGCCCATCAGCAACAATTTCAAGTCGAATGCCTGGTGCCCAAACTCAATATTCGCACGGTAGGAGAAGGCGCTTCTCGCCGCAGTGCGGAACAGGAAGCAGCGAAAGAAGCCTATGAAAGAATATATTCCCGCGGATAATAG
>JBOIFK010000181.1:0-18624 GCA_050741585.1 Nitrosospira sp. | reverse complement strand
CTGCAGGAAGGCTCAGTTTGTCGATGGCGGTTTCCACTTTTCCCCGGATGCGCCATCCATCCTGCGCTTCCAGATCCGTTTGCAGGTCCTGCAGGCGGGAAAGGAGCGCTTCGGTATCAGCGCCATCGCTCAAGGCATGAGAAACTTCGTGATAATCAAGCAGCACCTGGCGGACCGCACCCAATCCTTTGGCCACTTCCTGAAATACCGTGAGAGCCGCATCCAATTCCGGTTCCTGCGGCACGTAAGCCAGCTTTAATGCGGGTGTGCGCCAAACTTTACCGTCATCAGGTTTGATTTCGCCCGCTAGAATGCGCAGCAGGCTTGACTTGCCGCCGCCATTCCTGCCGATCAGCCCAATGCGTTCACCGGAATCAAGCTGTAAATCCACCTGATCAAGCAGCGTATGATGCCCAAAGGCGAGACAGATTTTTTCGAGAGTGAGAAGAGGCATAATCCTAAATCCGCGCCCTGGCGAATTCGCCATGAGGATTAAAACGATGTGCCATAAGAAAGTTTTTATATATCATATCATTGAGCTTAAAAATCAGCAGTCGATTGCCGGATTCAGGAGGCTGGAATGCGCCTCAGGATGATTGGCAGGGGCGCAATTCTGCCATGCCTGGAAAGCATTGGCAAAAAATCTGTTCTTCGGTTTCCGCAGGAATGGCTCGTCAGCCTGATCGCAAGCGGAATAACGCCTATCAGAAGCCAAGCGGTGGGCCACGCCACAGGACGTCTCGCGGCCGTGCGCGAGCGATCGCATGAATTGCTTCACACCAGCCATCGCATGCATTGCGTCCAGGGCAGCGCCGCCAGATATTCAGCATTCCCTTACACTTCGCATAGAAATGAAAAAATTGCAGCACCTTCCGCCGTTCCAATGGGCTCGGAGAATGATTGCTGCAGACAAGCTTGTCATCGGTCATGCCGCGATCTGTCAACGTCACGGCTCCCCACGCCTTAACCTTGATCCGCGTGCCATATGGTAAGCGCGGCCCAAGTACCAGCGCATCCAGCAGATCACCTTCAAGGCCCAGGTAATCCGGCACGGAGCCGTAGTTGAACGGGCACGGCAGCGGTGAGATGAAATCGATTTCACCGGTGGATCCGTGCTTGAGAAAGCTCCATCGCGGAACCTCAATTAGCACTTCCACCACTGGTGGCTCGGATGGCGGTTCCCGGTTTTCATATTGGGGGAAATATACGTCGTTCACCATCTGAACCCCCGCGGTAGCTCAACAGATCTCTGGAGGACTTCGTGATGTCCTTTCAGACAGACAGCAGAGAATGTCACTATCGACGGCACTCTGAAGGTTGCCTTGTTTTTACAGCGCGGGCTCCAGGCGCTCTTCCTGCTCAAACCGCGTGTCTGCTTATCTCAACCAGCAGCGTATATAATCTGCGGCTGTCGGCGCGCAGCACGATGAATTTGAAATTGCCGACGATGACGGACTCGCCCCGTTTGGGTAACCGCCCGAATTTGTTCAGCACCAGGCCACCGATGGTATCGTAATCCACATCACTTAATTCTCCTCCAAGCCTTGCGTTAAAATCCTCAATTTCGGTAACGGCTTTGACGCGGTAATGACCGCTCGGGTCCTGCACAATGTTGTCTTCGATCTCGTCGAAATCGTGTTCATCCTCAATCTCGCCGACGATTTGTTCCAGCACATCTTCAATGGTCACCAGCCCCGCCACGCCGCCGTATTCATCCACGACAATGGCGATGTGATTGCGGTTACTACGAAAATCCTTAAGCAACACATTGAGCCGCTTGGATTCCGGGATAAACACGACGGGCCGCAGCATCTCGCGCACGTTAAACTCCTCCTTGCCGGCGTAATAGCGCAGCAAATCTTTTGCCAGGAGGATGCCGATCACGTTATTTTTATCGTTTTCGGTGACCGGAAAGCGCGAGTGTGCGGTTTCGATAATCAACGGAATGAATTTGCCCGGCGATTCGCTGATGTCGATTACATCCATTTGCGAGCGCGGAACCATGATATCGCGCGCCTGCATTTCGGATACCTGTATCACCCCCTCAATCATGCTCAATGCGTCCGAATCGAACAGATTGCGCTCAAATGCGGAATGCAATAATGCCACCAGTTGCTCACGGTTTCCCGGTTCGCGCAGGACCCAGGCGCCGACGCGTTCGAGCCAGCCAGGTTTGGGAGGATCATTCATATCATGTGCGGTCAATGCGTCGTTAGATAAGAATTTAGTTAACCAGGAACGATATGGATAATGAAGCTTCCACGGAATCAGGATTCTTCAATGGCCGGCTGGTATTCTTTATAAGGATCATCGTGCCCCAGTCTCAACATGATTCCGGTCTCGAGTTGTTCCATCGCCGCCGCAGTGGCGTCACGTTCGTGATTGTAGCCCTGAAGATGCAAGACGCCATGCACGGTGAGATGCGCGTAATGCGCTGCCAGACTTTTATGCTGCTGCCTTGCTTCCTCTTCCACCACCGGTGCGCACAATACGACATCGCCAGACAGCGGCGGAACCTTGCTATAAACGAAAGTCAGCACGTTGGTAGCGTAATCCCTCCCGCGAAAATCACGATTGAGGCTGCGGCCTTCGGCTTCATCCACGATACGCAACGCAATTTCCGCATCCTGCATCAGCGCTGCTTTGATCCATTTACGAAATTGTGATCGGATCGGAACGCTCTCGGTACGAACTGCATATTGCGTTACTAATTTCAATTTCGCTTCCTTCCGGATAACTCCTTCGGAAAATCCGGAAACCTTATCCCTTTTTTTCATACTTTTGATAGGCATTGACGATTCTTTGCACGAGCGGATGCCGCACGACATCTTCGGCACCAAAATGAGTGAAGGCAATGCCTCGTACTTTTCCCAAGATCTGTTGGGCTTCTACCAGGCCACTTTTCTGATGCTTGGCCAGATCAATCTGAGTGACATCCCCCGTCACCACCGCTTTGGAGCCGAAGCCGATACGGGTCAGGAACATTTTCATCTGTTCGGGCGTGGTGTTTTGCGCCTCGTCAAGGATGATAAAAGACTGGTTCAGCGTGCGGCCACGCATGAAGGCCAGCGGCGCAATTTCAATTGTGCTGCGTTCGAACTGCTTGCTAGTCTTATCGAACCCCATCAGGTCGTAGAGTGCATCGTACAGAGGGCGCAAATAAGGATCCACTTTCTGCACGATATCACCAGGCAGAAAACCCAGGCGCTCGCCGGCTTCCACCGCCGGCCGCACCAGCACGATGCGGGCGACCATGTCGCGTTCAAGCGCATCTACCGCGCTTGCTACAGCAAGGTATGTTTTCCCGGTGCCCGCCGGACCGATGGAAAATGTGATGTCATGCTTCTGGATTTGCTCCAAATATTGCACTTGGCGCGGCGTGCGGCCGCGCAAATCGCCCCGCCGGGTAATTAGCGCTGGGACGGCGGTTTCCGTGGAGAGAATATCGGAGGCGGAATGTTTTCCGGCATGCGAGGGGTTCATCACCTCGATCAAGCCCAGTTGCACTTGCTCTATGCTCAGATGATGTTGTGCCTGACGGTAAAAACCCCGCAGCGCTTCTGCAGCTAACGACGTCTGGACCGATTTGCCGCGCAGACTGAAATTTTCTCCTCGCCGTGCAATGGTGACATCAAGCACGGTTTCGATCTGCTTGAGGTTCTCGTCCAGGGCCCCGCACAAATTGGCAAGACGCTGATTGTCGACTGGAGAAAATGAAATTTCGACAGGCTGGAGTTTCAACCTAGATCCGGCAGTTGACCGCTCATTTTTTCAATTTTGACACGATGACCCGTAATAATTTTTTGGCCTGTTTTGACTTGACTTCCTGATGCATTCGCGATTGCATGATTGCGTTACAAGTCTGCGTTGCACCAAACCTGTATCCCAAGGAAATGTACGTTCCTCCCCTCCAATCGAGGGATTCGGGTTTCAAAGCGCGATAAAACAATTGTAAGGTTTAATTCTCGCAGTGACAGGCACACTTTGCAAGAAATGAAGGTTAGCCATCTCTTGGCAGCCTGTCGGACTTAAAGAAAATCGGCGCCGAAAGCACCTGCCCGGTCCATATTCACGGTTCATCCAGTCAGTTCTTCGCCCGCTCCTTCAAGTCGGACAGACTGGTGGCATCCGTCAGTCACAATTTCGCCACGTAACGAATGTGATAGAACGGCGGTAATGCGAACGTTTATGAAATAGCCGATTTTTGCGGGATTACCGACGAAATTCACCATACGGTTGTTGTCAGTGCGCCCGCAAAGTTCGTTGGAATTTCTCTTGGATACGCCCTCTACCAGAATGCGTTGTGTGGAGCCGAGCATGCGTTGACTGATTGTCTGCGCCTGCTGGTTGATTTTTTCCTGCAGGCGTTGCAACCGCTCCAGCTTGATTTCGTAGGGGGTATCGTCGGACAGGCTCGCGGCGGGCGTACCAGGGCGAGGGCTATAAATGAAGCTGAAAGAATCATCGAAATATACGCTCTCAACCAGTTTCATGGTCGCCTCGAAATCAGCCTCGGTTTCCCCGGGGAAACCAACAATAAAATCGGATGTCAACGAAATATCGGGGCGCGCGGCGCAGAGCCGGCGGATGATGGATTTGTATTCCAGTGCAGTATAGCCGCGCTTCATCGCAGCCAATATCCGGTCCGAGCCCGACTGGACCGGCAAATGCAAATGGCTCACCAGTTTCGGCAATTTCAGGTAGGCTTCAATCAGTCGGGTGGTGACCTCTCTGGGATGGGAAGTTGTGTAACGGATGCGTTCAATACCGGGAATTTCACTGATATATTCGAGCAACAGCGCCAAATCCGCGATTTCGTCCCCTTCTCCAGGTTCCATTGCCCCGCGATACGCGTTGACATTCTGCCCCAGCAATGTCACTTCCTTGATTCCCTGGCTTGCCAGTCCGGCGATTTCCACCAGCACGTCGCTCAAAGGACGCGAGATCTCCTCGCCACGCGTATAGGGCACCACGCAAAAGCTGCAATATTTGCTGCACCCTTCCATAATGGAAACGAACGCAGTCACACCTTGGCTGCGTGCGAGCGGCAGATGGTCGAATTTTTCGATTTCCGGGAAGGAAATATCCACCTGTGGACGACCGGTCACCTGACGATCTGAAATTAGTTGAGGCAACCGATGCAGCGTTTGCGGACCAAACACCAGGTCGACGTATGGTGCACGTTTCACAATTTCCGCACCTTCCTGGCTGGCGACACATCCACCCACGCCGATGAGCAAATCAGGGTTTGATTTTTTCAAATGCCTGACACGTCCCAGATCGTGAAATACTTTTTCCTGGGCTTTCTCCCGTACCGAGCACGTGTTGAACAGAATGATGTCGGCTTCAGCGGGATTATCTGTTTTCTCCATGCCGTGGGCGGCTTGAAGCACGTCCGCCATTTTATCCGAGTCGTACTCGTTCATCTGGCAGCCGAAGGTTTTAATGTAAAGTTTTTTAACCATATCGTATCAAAAGTGTCACGGCCGGATTGTGCCGGGCACAATGCTGCTGCTACTGTCCCAGTGGTGATGCCAACTGCGCGGTGGAAATCTGATGATCATGAAATTGATTTATCCGCTGTTTCTGAGCCCCGCAGCCACACCATTAATGGTGAGTTGAATTGCGCGCTTTACCGCGTCGGCGGTATCGCCCGAGCGATAACGGCGCAATAATTCCACTTGCAGATGATTGAGCGGATCGATATAGGGGGTGCGGTTACGAATGCTGCGGGCAAGCGTAGGATTGTCCTGGAGCAATTCGGTGCGGCCGGTCACCGCGAACAACCATTTTACGCTGCAATCCCATTCCGTCTGGATGCGCCCAAAAATTTCCTCACGTAAACCAATATCGCTGACGAGTTCAGCGTAACGGGACGCAATGCCCATATCAGTTTTTGCCAGCACCATGTCCATGTTGGACAGCAGTGTTTGCATGAACGGCCAGGTGCGGTGCATTTCCTGCAGAAATCCCAGTCCCTTTTCACCCCGGCCTTCACGCTGGACAAACGCTTCTACAGCGGTGCCGAAGCCATACCAGCCCGGAATCATGGCGCGATTGACGCTCCAGCTGAACACCCAGGGGATGGCGCGCAGATCTTCTATCAGATCGGATTGCTTGCGTGATGGCGGGCGGCTGCCAATATTAAGTCCCGCGATTTCCTTGATCGGCGTGGACTCCTGAAAATAGCGCTTAAACCCTGGAGTTTCGTATACCAGATTGCGATAGGCTGCGAGCGCGTCCCTTGCCAGCACTTCCATCACCTGGTAATAATCGGCAGCGCGTTTACCAAGGGTATCGTGGCTCAACAACGTAGCCTCGACTGTGGCGGCCACCAGCGTTTCCAGATTACGCCGACCGATTTCGGGGTCGGCATACTTGCTGCCGATGACCTCTCCCTGCTCGGTAATGCGTATCTGGCCAGTAACACTTGCTGGAGGCTGAGCCAATATTGCCTGGTAGCTCGGACCGCCACCCCGTCCCACCGTGCCGCCGCGTCCATGAAACAGGCGCAATTCAATTTTATGCTTGGCGAATATTTTCGTCAGTTCGGTTTCCGCTTTGTAAAGCTCCCAGTTGGCAGCAAGAAAGCCCCCGTCCTTGTTGCTATCGGAATAACCCAGCATCACTTCCTGAACATTGCCGCGCGAATCAAGAAGCTTGCGGTAATATGGCAGCGAAAATAACTCGTCCATAACAAGGCCACAGCCGCGCAAATCTGCAATGGTCTCAAACAACGGGATGATGTTGACATGCAGAAGCGGTGTTCCTCCCGCCTGTAACAACCCCGCTTCTTTCAGCAACAGTGCAACCTCCAGCATGTCGGAAACGCCGTCGGTTTTGGAAATAATGTAATTTGGCAGCGCAGCGCGGCCAAAGCGCCGCTGAATTTCGGCCGCTGTTTGCAAAATACACAATTCGCTCTGGACGGGTTCGGAATAATCCAGATAAGGCGAACGCAGGGGGCGTGAACTGCTTATTTCGGCCAGTAGCCATTGTAAACGCTCCCCCTCTGTCAGCCTGGCATAACCTTCGCGATGTGCGCCGTACTCGAATAATTCCGCCACCACTCGTTCATGCACATTGCTGTGTTGGCGCATATCCAGCGGCGCGAGATGAAAGCCGAACACCTCCGCTGCGCGTCTAAGATGACGTAGATCCCTGCGCGCCAGCAGGTCTGATTTGTGATGCTTGAGCGAACGGATGACGATATCGAGGTCATGAACAAATTCGGTGCTTTCCGCGTAAGGTGCGGCGAGGCCGACCGGGCGCCGCTGCCTGATTGCGTGACCGAGCCCCTGACTGGTAGCGGCCAGACGTGCATAAATACCGATCAATGCGCGCCGATAAGGCTCATCGGCGCGACTGGCGGCGCGGTCGGGGGAAGCCGCAGCCAACTCTGCCAGTTCGTCGTCCACGCCTACCAGGTATGCCGTCAGACTTAACCTGCGGCCAATCTGGTGTACTTCACCCATGTAATAATCCAACGCCAGCGCCGATTGACGCTCAGCCGCGTGCAGCATGACCTCATGAGTAACAAAGGGGTTGCCGTCGCGGTCGCTGCCTATCCAGCTGCCGATGCGTAGAAATGGTGGAATAAGTGGTGTACGCGCACCCATCCGGCGTTCAAGAAAATCTTCGATTTCCGCGTAAAGACGGGGCACCTCGGTAAGAAAAGTATAACGATAATAGGCTAGGCCATTTTTGATTTCATCATAAACCGACAAGCGTTCGGGACGCAGCATGCGGGTCTGCCACAGTATTTGGATGGCGCAGCGTAATCCCTCTTCGTTGTCGCGCAACTCATCGGGCGTGAGCTGCATGCGATCACGCTCATTCAATAAGTGCGCAACGGTCAACTGACAATCGAGAATGCTTCTGCGTTGCACTTCGGTTGGATGGGCGGTCAACACAGGTGAAACGACTGCCTTGGCAAAGAACCGGGTTAATGCGGCGCCGTCGGTTCCGCTGGCGAGGACCCGATCCAGCGCCAGCGCCACGCTACCCGCCTGCGGGGGTGATCCTGCTCGAAGATGCGTGCGGCGCCGGCGATTGTGATGCATGTCCTCGGCAATGTTGGAAAGTTGCGAGAAATGGCTGAATGCACGCACCACCGCGACGGTTGCCTTGTTACTCAACTGATTGAGTATCATATCAAGTTCTTGTCGCGCTTTTGGATCCTGCTCGCGCCGAAAGCGAATCGCGGTTTGACGAATATTCTCGACGAGATCGAAAGTGGGTTCACCCTCCTGCTCGCGCAAGGTATCGCCCAGTATGCGCCCCAGCAGGCGGATGTCCTCCCGTAAGGGATCATCCTTAACTGGTCTGTCTCTATTGTCGGTGTGATTTTTGCCGAAACTTTCGTTTCGGGATACAAGGGAGCTCATAACGCAACCTTTCCTGCAATGCATAGATAAGCGGATGCCCTTTTTACTTCAATCCAGGTTGGCACCTGGCATGCTAAAATGAACATCGGCAGCAATTCCGTGGTTTTCTCATTGTCATTGTAATAATAATGTCTAATTCATCCATCCCCGCAAAAATTATTATTGCTACACGGGAAAGCGCCCTTGCCTTGTGGCAGGCAAATTTCATCCGGGAGCGATTGGCAGAATTATACCCGCAAACTGAAATCAGCATATTCGGCATGACGACTCGCGGCGATCAGATACTCGACACCTCGCTTTCCAAGATTGGCGGCAAGGGGTTGTTCGTTAAGGAACTGGAGCAGGCGCTGGAGGACAGGCGTGCGGATATCGCGGTGCATTCGATGAAGGACGTGCCGATGAATATGCCCTCGGGGTTTGCGCTGGCAGCCATTGCCGAACGCGAGGATCCACGAGATGCATTTGTTTCCAATCAATATGCCGGCCTTGATGCGCTTCCCTCTGGCAGCGTGGTAGGCACCTCCAGTCTGCGGCGCGAAAGCCAGTTGCGCGCACGCTTTCCACATTTGCAAGTGCAGCCGCTGCGCGGCAATGTGCAGACCCGTTTGCGCAAACTGGATGAAGGGCAGTTTGCGGCGATTATTCTCGCGGCGGCAGGACTGAAGCGCTTGGGACTGGCCGATCGCATTACCGCATTGCTGAGCCCTGAACTGAGTTTGCCCGCGGTGGGACAGGGGGCATTGGGAATCGAATGCAAGGCCGATCGAGCCGATTTGATAAAATTCATGCAGCCATTACACCATGTTGAAACCGCCCAATGCGTGGAGGCTGAACGCGCCATGAGCCGGGCGCTGGGCGGAAGTTGTCAGGTCCCCCTAGGTGGTTTTGCGGAAATTACCGGAAAGGTGCTGCGACTGCGTGGATTCGTCGCCAGCCCCGATGGAACATGCATGATAAGTGATGAATTGAGTGGCGAGCCAGAAACGGGCACGATTCTGGGCGCACAATTGGCGAGGAATTTGAAGGTGCAAGGTGCGGAGGAAATTCTGGCGGCGCTGGAATTCATGCCGACCGAGCCCGTGAGCCATCCGTGAACAAGCCGCTGGCCGGGATCAGTATTCTGGTCACGCGTCCGGCACACCAGGCAGGCGATCTTGCAGCCAGGATTCATGCAGCGGGCGGGACTCCAATTTTGTTTCCGGTGCTGGAAATACTGGATACGAAGAATCAGCGTTCATTGCTGGATTTACTGGCACGTCTCAACGAATTCGACTTGGCGATTTTTATCAGCCCCAATGCAGTCAATAAGACGATGAGTCTGATATGCGCAAAACGAACATGGCCGCCAAAACTGAAAGTTGCAGCGGTTGGCCAGGGCACCGCCCGGGAATTGAGAAGATTCGGCGTCGATGAGGTGATCGCGCCGACCCTGCGGTTCGACAGCGAGGGGTTATTGGATATGGATGAGTTGCAACAGGTCGATAGCAAGCGCATCGTGATTTTTCGCGGCGACAACGGGCGCGAATTGCTAGGAGAGGAGTTGCTGAAACGGGGCGCCACACTCGAATATGCGGAATGTTACCGCCGTGTCAAACCGAATACCGATACTGCTCCGCTACTTAGCGCCTGGGCAAGCAACGAGATGAATGCAATTACCATAACCAGCAGTGAAGGGCTGCGCAATTTATGCGATATGGTTGGCGAGTCTGGGCAAGCATGGCTCAAGAAAACCCCACTGTTCGTCTCCCATGAGCGTATTGCGCGCAACGCAAAAAAAATTGGACTCACTCAAGTGATTCTTACCGCGGCTGGAGATGAAGGTTTGCTGCAGGGCTTGTTAAATTATTTTCAATCAGAGACCAGAGGCGAAGGTTGTTTTCCCCAACGAACTCACTAAAAAATGAAGGCTGTGTGAGGCGAGAAGTCATTGCGGGTCGGGCGCCGAATTGAAAAAAGAGTAAAAATGAGCGGCCAACTGCCGGATCTGGGTTCAAGGAAACCATGAGTGCGGATATTCAACATGTTGATACCGATCAACCGGAAGGCGTACGCGCGGGCTCGCCTAAGCACGTCAATCCTGCTTTGATTTTTGTCATCATCTTTACCCTTATCTTTACCTTCGCTATCGCATGGCAGTGGTACGACACCCGTGATCAAATCGCAGGCCTGCAGCATGAGCTGGCAAAACGCTTGGCCGAAGCGGATGCATCGGGTAAGGAATCGCGCAATCTTTCAACAGAGGCTACCGAAGCGGGCCGCCGGACGGAAACAAAGCTCAGTCTGCTCGAAGCCAAGCTGGCTGAATCGCAGAGTCAGCAATTGGCATTGGAGGCACTCTACCAGGAGCTGACGCGTAATCGCGATGAAGCAACATTGGAGGAAGTGGAGCAATTGCTGCTTATTGCCAGTCAACAGGTACAACTGGCAGGTAATGTCAAAGCGGCCCTGATTGCGATGCAAGAGGCCGATGCCAGATTGCAGCGCATTGACCGTCCGCAGTTATCCCCCTTGCGTAAAATCGTGGCAAAGGATACGGATCTCCTGAAAGCTGCGCCATATGTCGATACGGCGGGAATCGCCCTGCGCCTTGATAGTCTGGCTGCCGCAGCCGATGCGCTGCCATTGGCAACGGACTTCCGTCCGCCGGAAGCCGGTTCTTCTCCGGATCAAGTTCCAGCAACAGAAAATACATGGCTCAAATTCTTGCGGGAAGCCTGGGAAGATGTGAAGCGATTGGTGCGTATCCAGAACATGGATAAACCGGATATTCCCCTGCTAGCGCCCTCACAGACCTATTTTCTGCGTGAGAATTTAAAGCTGCGCCTGCTCTCGGCCCGGCATGCGCTGCTTGCTCGCGACGGTGCCAGCTTTAAGGCTGATCTCAACGTGTCCCGCGACTGGATCAACCGGTATTACGACAACCAATCGGAATCCGTCGCCAATATGCTCGAAGCCCTGGACCAATTGCAAGACAGCGAAGTTGGCATCGAATTGCCTCGTATTTCCGCCAGTCTCGATGCAGTGCGCAACTATCGCCTCGCGCACGACCGGGGGAAATAGATCATTCGAAATCTGGCGGTTGACCGCTCATTTCTAAAAATTTAGTGCCATGATCCACGAAGATTTTTCACGTTATTTGTCCATCACCTTTATGGTTGTTTCTCTCCAGCTACCGGATTCAGGATGAAAGCAGTGTTCTGGCTGCTGGCATTATCCGCCGCCGCGGTGGCGGTGACGCTTGCGGCGAAATACAACAGCGGTTACGTGCTGGTAGTGGCGCGACCTTATCGCGTCGAGCTATCACTTAATTTGCTGGCGGTGTTGCTGGTAGCGGCATTTTTTGTCGCCTACTTTGTCGTGCGGCTCGCTGTCATTACCCTGCGATTGCCAACGGAAGTAAGCGAGTTCCGCCTGCGCCGCCGCCGCGCAAAAGCGCGCAGGATAATGCTGGATGGCCTTAAAGCATTCTTCGAAGGTCGTTACGCCAAGGCCGAGAAAGCTTCCGCTGCTGCGCTGAAATTGAAGGAGTCTTCGGCAGTGAGCGCGATTAACGCCATGGTCGCGGCACGTTCCGCACATGAGCTGAGAAAATATTCTGAGCGTGATGAGTTTATTGCCATCGCGGAAAATATTGCACCGGAAGAAATAGCGTTGCGACTGGTGACTCAAGCCGAGTTGATGCTGGATGAACGCCGGCCGGAAGAAGCATTGAAGATATTGCAATCCCTGCGCGCCACCGGAGCCCGCCAGCATACTGCCGTACTGCGGCTGGAACTGAAAGCTCAGCATCAGTCGAAAAACTGGGATGCGGTACTCGATCTGCTTGGGCAGTTGGAACAGCGCAACGCCTTTGATAAAGCGCTGATAAGGCAATTACGGTGCAACGCACACGCGGAAAATCTCAAAAGCAGGGTATCGAATCCGCAAGCATTCAAGGAGTATTGGCAAACGATATCTTCGGCGGACAAAAAAGACAGCAAATTGGCCGCTGCCGCAGCCCGTGCTTGCACCGTGATCGGCGAAGGGACAACAGCGCATCAGATCATCGAGCAAAGTTTGGATTGGCAGTGGGATTCCGAATTGGCCGAGCTGTATGCGGACTGCCTCGGAAACGACGCGATCAAGCAGATTGAGCGCGCCGAAACATGGCTTAAGTCGCATCCTAACGACGCCTGCCTGCTGCGAGCTCTCGGTAAGCTTTGCATCCACTGCGAACTGTGGGGCAAGGCGCAAAATTATCTGGAAGCGAGCCTGTCGTTGGAGCCCGGCCATCCGACCCATCTTTTGCTGGCGCAGTTAAACGAAAAAATTGGTCGACTTGAGCTGGCAAAAGATCACTATAGTAAAGGACTGGAACTTGCATTAAAGCGGCTGGAAGCCTGTCGCACTTGAAGATTAAAGCGAAAAAGAGAGCAGGTTAAGCCGGGTTTTGCGTTTTGAAGGCCAAAATTATTCTGTTCCGGCTGCATGCCGGGGCGCCGGGATAAGCCCTTTCAAGCTTTTGGCTCGCTCGGCGAAGCAGTAAATGCATCGGAAAAAAATTCATCTTCCGGCAGGCCGCGCAACGTGGTGAAATCCATATGGGCGGCTTCGACCATAGCCGGCGTTCCGCAGGCGTAAACCTGATAGCCAGCGAGACTGTCGAAATCTTCCAGCACGGCTTGATGCACCAAGCCGGTTCTTCCGCTCCAGTTATCTGTCTGCAATGCCTCGGATAGGACTGGAATAAAAGTAAAGTTGTCGTGCTTCTGTTGCCAGCTTCCCACCAGATCTGCAAGATATAGATCAGCTTTTGTGCGGTTGCCCCAGTAGAGCACCATTTGCCGTTCACTGCCGCGCAGGTTTCGTACGTGAAAGGCATGCTCAAGTATGCTTTTAACCGGAGCAAAGCCCGTGCCGCTGGCGACGAATATAATCGGCTTATCCGAGTCTTCGCGCAGGAAAAATGTTCCGAGCGGCCCCTCAAAACGCAAAATGTCTCTTTCCTTCATGCGGGTGAACACATGTTCGGCGAATGTGCCGCCAAGATAGTTACGTACATGCAGTTGCAACAGTTCGTCGTCATGGGGTGCGTTAGCCAGCGAGAAGCTCCGGCGTTTGCCATTTTTCATGAGGATATCGATATATTGCCCAGCGAGAAACTGGAGTCGTTCGTTTGCGGGAAGCTTCAGGGAAATGACCATTACATTGGGCGCGACCCGTTCCAGCCTGTGGACGCGGCACGGCAGGGTTTTCACTTTAATATCCCTGATCGCTCCGATTTCACGGCACTCGATCACGAGTTCCGACAGCGGTAAAGCGCAACAAAATAGTGCCATGCCCGCTTGCTTCTCCATTTCCGTCAACGTATCTTCATTATGGCTGCCGAAATCAACCGTTCCCTGTATGATTTTGCCCTTGCAAGTGCCACAGGCACCGTTGCGACAACCATAAGGGAGCGGAAAGCCTTCGCGTAGCGCGGCTTGCAGCACAGTTTCGCCAGGCTGGGCGGAAAAGACGTGCCCGCTGGGTTTGATGGTGATTCGATGGGACATCCGGTTACGAGCGAGTCAAAATTAAGAAATCACTGGCGGTATAAAATAAACACCATGAAACGAACACTTTTAATCATTGGCTGCGGCGACATCGCCTTACGCGCGGCACCCCTGCTGCAGGCGCACTACCGGCTCCTAGGTCTGTATCGAAGGCCGGAGAAGCGCGCTCTGTTGCGTTTGCAAGGAATTACGCCAGTGTTCGGAGATCTCGACATCCCTGACAGCCTCGGGAAACTTGCAGGAATGGCTCATGCAGTGCTGCATCTGGCGCCGCCACCTAATCATGGCAAGCGCGATACTCGCACCACGAATCTCCTGGCAGCACTGGCAAAGCGGCCAAAGATGAAGGAGGGAATGTTACCACAACGGCTTATCTACATCAGCACCAGCGGGGTCTACGGCGATTGCAATGGCGCTTTGGTAAATGAAACTCGCTTGATCAATCCTCAAACCGGTCGTGCGCTGCGTCGCGCCGATGCAGAAAGACAAGTGCGCCATTGGGGGCTGCGCAACCGCGTAAGTGTTTCAATCCTGCGCGTACCTGGCATTTACGCGTCCGATCGTCTACCGCTTGCCCGCCTGCGCGAACGCACCCCGGCGTTATTGCCGGAAGAGGACAGCTATATCAACCACATCCATGCTGACGATCTTGTCCGTATTGTTTTTGCAGCGTTGCGCCATTCGAGACCCGGAAGGATTTACCATGCCTGCGACGATTCGAACCTGAAAATGGGTGAGTATTTTGATTTGATTGCAGACCGATTTGATTTGCCGCGACCACCACGTATTGCGCGTTCCGACGCTGAGAAACGCATATCACCAGGCATGTTGTCGTTCATGCAGGAATCGCGGCGGCTGGTTAATTTCCGTATAAAGCATGAATTGCATGTAAACCTGCGATACCCCACCGTGTCCGAGTGCATTGCGGGGGGCGCAGCAATGACTGCGAAAAATGGGTAAAATCCTGTCTGCTGGTTTTTAGCAAACGCTCCACCGCGATGGACCCTATACTCGTTATTACCAATTTGCCCGACAGGGCGACAGCCATGGCGCTTGCCAACAAACTGATCGATGAGCGGCTGGCGGCTTGCGTCAACGTACTGGCTGACTGTACCTCTGTCTACCACTGGCAGGGAAAAAATGAAACTGCCGGCGAGGTGCCGGTATTCATTAAAACCCTGGCGAAGCATTACGCCCGATTGGAACAACTGATCCGGTCGGCGCATCCATACGAACTACCGGAGATCATTGCTGTCCCAATAAGCAATGGCTGGCCGGCTTATTTGAAGTGGATTGCCGATGAAACATTGTCCCCAGATAAAGAATGAACAAAACCCGGTTACTCGTGCACCTGATCCGATATTTTCTGCTGCTCCTCTGCTTTTTTAGCGTAAATATTTTCGCGGAGGAGAAGAAATCTTCCGGTTTCTTTTCCGGATTACAGCAGCTTGGCGCAAGCTTTGATCAGGGCGAACAGGAATTGTTGCCGCCGGACCAGGCTTTCAAGGTGACTGTCAAGGTGCGCGATGAGAATACGCTGGTTGCACAATTCGAACCGGCAAAAGACTATTATCTTTATCGGGATAAGGTCGCATTCAAGCCACAAAACACCGAAACGTCGATCGAGAAAATCACTCTGCCTCAAGGGACGGTAAAAAGCGATTTGACTTTCGGCCAGGTCGAAGTTTTTCACAAGCCGTTCGAAGCGGTGATTTCCTTGAAACGGGCAGCGTCGTCAACCAATAAATTGACCCTTGTCGCCACTTATCAGGGTTGCAATGAACCGATAGGTGTTTGCTATGCGCCTATCAACAAGGTAATCGAACTGACACTTCCCGTCGCGAAAGCGGTTGCCAATGCGGTAAGCAACGACGCAGCCGCGGCAACTTTTTTAGCCGCGAAGCCGGACGCGGCTGCCGAACTATTCCAATCCCCCTCCGGATCTCCCGCCATTGAGACGGAATCGAACAGGATAGATCGAATGTTCGAAAGCGGGAGTTTCTGGATGATTCTGACCGGTTTCTTTGGCATCGGTCTGCTCCTTTCCTTCACGCCATGCGTGTTTCCCATGTTTCCTATCCTGTCGGGCATTATTGCCAACCGGGGAGAACACATTACCAAGGCCCATGGATTTACGCTATCGTTAGCTTATGTCATGGGCATGGCAATCACTTACGCTGCCGCAGGGGTGGTAGCCGGTCTTTCCGGCGCGATGCTATCCGCGGCCCTGCAAAATGCCTGGGTTCTTGGCGCATTTGCGCTAATCTTTATCACGCTGGCTTTTTCCATGTTCGGCTTCTACGAATTGCAATTGCCGGGTTTTCTCCAAAGCAAACTCTCCGAGGAGGCGGGACACTTAAAAGGCGGACATTTGACGGGCGTATTTGGCATGGGTGCGCTGTCCGCTTTGATTGTCGGGCCTTGTGTCGCCGCTCCACTGGCTGGGGCGCTGCTTTATATCAGCCAGACGCGGGATGTCGTGCTGGGCGGGTCGGCATTGTTTGTCATGGCCTTGGGCATGGGTGTGCCGCTATTGTTGCTGGGTGCATCCGCAGGGGCGCTTTTGCCCAAAGCAGGTGCCTGGATGGAATCAGTCAAACAATTCTTTGGCGTATTGCTGCTGGGAGTAGCGATATGGCTGATATCGCCAGTGATTCCAGCAGTAGTGCATATGCTGCTGTGGGCTGCTCTATTGATCGTCTCGGCCATTTATTTGCACGCTGTTGACCCCCTGCGGCCGGATGCCTCGGGTTTTCGGAAATTCCTGAAAGGGCTGGGCATGATCGCATTGCTGATCGGCGTTGCCCTGCTGGCAGGCGTTTTATCTGGCAGCCGTGACATTCTGCAACCTCTCTCAAGAATCAATATTTCCAGTACTGATGCAGGGGGAATAAAGAATGCAGATCAAACCGGACACCTGCCATTCCAGCGGGTAAAGTCGGTAGCGGAACTTGAACAGCATATCGCTCAGTCGCGGAACAAATACGTGATGTTGGATTTTTACGCGGACTGGTGCATTTCCTGCAAAGAAATGGAGCGTTTTACATTTACCGATCCAAGGGTTCAGTCCCGGCTGAAAGACGTAGTGTTGCTGCAAGTTGACGTCACCGCGGGAACACCAGACGATGCGGCGCTGCTCAAACGCTTCAAACTGTTTGGACCTCCCGGCATCCTGTTCCTCGACCGCCAGGGACACGAAGTTCAACGCGTCAGGCTTATCGGGTACCAGGATAAGGAAAGTTTTCTCGCTGTCCTCAATGCGGTGCTGATTTAGTTATTCGAACGATAACTCCTAGAACGGCATATTTACCGCTGTCAGGGAAATTTCACGCAATATAGAATCTGTAAGAAGCCGCGCCGTATACTGTGGTGCCGGGCAGAGCTCGGCCGACGGAAGTGGCGTGTTGATCGCTGATCGGAAGACGGCGTTTTTCAGGGAATATTAATGACGAAATCACAGCAGATGCTGTTGTATATAGGTATCGCAGTACTGGCGGTGGCTGCCGGCTTATTGTTGCGCGGCCAGTTAACACGTACCGGTCCACAATCATCCGGCGCGGAGACGATCTTTGCGGCCAGCCTGCCGGATCTCCAGGGCGTGAACCAGCCCATTTCGCAGTGGCGCGGCAAAGTCATGGTAGTTAATTTCTGGGCAACCTGGTGTGAGCCGTGCCGTGAGGAAATTCCAGAGTTTATTGAGCTTCAGAAGCGATTCAGCAATCAAGGATTAGTTTTTATCGGCATTGCGGTGGATCAGAAAGAAAAGGTGGCTGCTTTCAGCAAGGAGATCGGTATCAATTATCCGGTACTGGTTGGGGATATGCCCGCCATGGGGCTAGCAGGTGCAGCGGGAAATCCCCAGGGGGCGCTACCTTTTACAGTGGTTATCGACCGTAGTGGAAAAATTACCGATACTCGTTTAGGCCGCCTCAGTCAGAGCAAACTTGAATCCATGTTAAAGCCTCTGCTGTAAAGCCATACTCAAGTGTCAAAGCTCACAACGCTATCGCGTTCTATAGCCGCTCGCTTTCGTTATCTTCCATGAGTATTCCTGAGTATTGTCGGACAGAATCGGCATCGACAGCGCGCTCTTGGTGAAGGGTGGCACAGTCAAATCGATATCGTATTCCTTGCCGTCTGCGGATGCCTCGGCAGGTTTCGTCTTACCCGCAGGAGTGAGAAGAACGGTAATTCGTGTGATCGTATATTCGCTGTTGCCGTTGTAAATGCTTCCGCTGAAGATTCCGTAACCGAAACCGGCATGGATGATCAGCTTGCCGAGAGCATCGGGCGGCAGCGGAATACCGTGGAGCTCCATCTTCTCGAATTTCTCGCGGCACGTGCGCGCGGCGTTATCGGCGGCGCGAGGGCTGGTCGTTCCCTTCGTGGATTCTTCAAAACAATGATCGTAACCGCCTGGATCAGGTAAGCTCGTGGCAGGTAGATCCGGTGATACCAGAAGTACCAGCGGAAAAAGACCCGGAAGGATTTGTGTTACTGAGCTTTTTATTTGCATTTTCTGCCTGGATTGGGAAACTGTGGATACATTTGAATCCGTAAAGTATACCCATTCATTTATTTCTCCGGTGGCAAGGTAACCTGGATACCCTGATTGGGGCAAACCGCGAGAACTGCTCCAACTTGGCGGAAACGGATGAGGCTGGGGTCAATAAGTTAAGTTCAGTAAGTACAAAGAGAGAGGA
>JBOIFK010000180.1:0-5313 GCA_050741585.1 Nitrosospira sp. | reverse complement strand
CGCGCCCCGTGAAATATGCTGCGGTATCCGAAATCCAGATGGTAGCCATGAAACCCAGCAGGAGCAGCGGGCTGATGGCCCGCAACTGGTACAGGGCAAGACACGTCGGCAATAGCAGTAACCAGCCCGTCAATGCCAGCAGAACCGGGTTCTTGAGCGGACGATTTGATTTCAGAAAATAGGGAACCCCCAGCGCCCAGAATGCCAATGACACGGTGTAAAGCCACAGAAATGACGTCGTATACGGATCAGCCAGAACGTTCTCGCTCAACACGAACAGCAGTTCTCCGCCCAGTATTACGGTAGAGACCAGGTAAACGATGGAATAGGTGATAGAGAATTTCGCGAGCGTGCTCCATTCCTGAGCGCCAGCCACGGTCAGCGCAAGCAGCAAAACCATCCAGAAAATCGCTGACAAGTAAAACAATGCCGCCAGAAAAAGGAATAATATGATGACTGCGGTAAGAATCCGGGTCCTGAGCATGAGTGGGACAGTCCGAGCGAAAAATAGTACCGGTCAGGAAGTCGCAGAAGCGATGCCGCCCCTACGCCATCCTTTTGGCGGCAATTTCCTTCGTCCCATTGGCAGACGGCATGATTTGAAGCTGTTCGCTGGTGCGTCCAAAACGGCGCTCACGTTTTTGATAGGATTGAATGGCGAGCTCAAGGGCGCGAGCGTCAAAGTCAGGCCACAGGGTATCGGTAAAATACAGCTCCGTATAAGCCAGTTGCCATAATAGAAAATTGCTGATGCGCTTTTCACCACCGGTGCGGATAAATAGATCGGGCTCGGGAGCGTAGTTCAGTGCAAAATATGGCATTAAATCTTTTTCGTCGAAACAGGTTGCCAATTCGGGACGTTCCTTCAGCATCCTGTGAATGGCTTGCATGATATCCCAGCGCCCACCGTAATTGGCTGCGATGGTTAGCGTAAAGCGTGCGTTAGCCGCAGTCAGTGTCTCCCCATTACGAATGAACTCGACTATTTTAGGTTCGAATTTCGACAAATCGCCGATAACTTTGAAGCAGATGCCATTCTCGTGCAGTTTGGCAACCTCCTGTTCCAGCACGGTGATGAAAAGCTGCATCAGGAAAGTGACTTCGTCCGCTGGCCTGCGCCAGTTTTCGCTGCTGAAAGCGAATAAAGTGAGATACTCCACACCCCGCTCA
This sequence comes from Nitrosospira sp., assembly GCA_050741585.1. Lineage (GTDB taxonomy): Bacteria > Pseudomonadota > Gammaproteobacteria > Burkholderiales > Nitrosomonadaceae > Nitrosospira. Next base: position 4,143 of record JBOIFK010000180.1, on the reverse strand, counting down.
ACACAGGCCTTGATCGCAGTTCGCACCGTCTCAACCCCGCGTTTATGTCCGGCTACGCGAGGCATGAAGCGGTTTTTCGCCCAGCGGCCATTACCATCCATGATGATGGCAATGTGCCGGGGAATCACGCCGGTTTCAGGTATTTCTCGGGTCGAGCTGATAGTGAGGGGCATGGAAGTACAGTTGGGTTAAGAGTATCTCAAATCCAAATGTGCAGGCCCTCTGCTTCTCGGTTCCCTGCCTAACCCGCATCGTCGCAAATACTTCATTGTTCTCAAAAACATTTCCTTATATAGCAATATATACTAATCAATGGTTGCTTGTGCTCAACCGGCCAATAAGTTGGTAAATTCGCTAAATGAGCTTGCCTGACGCCCAGATTCTTAGCGTCGCCTGACATCAGATCGCCATCAACTCAGCTTCCTTGGTCTGCAATAATTTATCTATTTCCGCGATGTGGCGGTCTGTGAGTTTCTGGATCTCATCTTGTCCCCGGCGTTCGTCGTCCTCGGCAATTTCCTTTTCCTTGAGCAAATCCTTCAACTGGGCATTCGCATCTCGACGGACATTGCGCATCGCTATTCGCGCAGTTTCAGCCTCATGCTTGACTATCTTGGTCAAGTCACGACGACGTTCCTCGGTAAGCAGCGGCATGGGTACACGAATCATCTCGCCCACAGTGACGGGATTCAATCCCAGATCGGAGTTGCGAATCGCTTTTTCAATCGCGCTCAGCATTTTCTTTTCCCACGGCGCAATGCCAATAGTACGCGCATCCGCCAAATTGATATTAGCCAACTGGTTAATAAGCGTGGGCACACCATAATAATCGACAGTGATATGATCCAGCAGGCCAGTATGAGCCCGGCCGGTCCGTATTTTTCCCAGATCCAGTTTCAATGCCTCCAGGCTTTTTTGCATTTTTTGTTCAGCGGATTTTTTAATATCGGCGATCATAATCCTAAATCCAGAAGTTGGACGGGTGGCGCAAGAAGTTTTTGTAGATCATAGCACTAAACCAGAAATGAGCGGTCAACGCGGATTCAGGATGATTTTTATCAATAACGGAAGAGAGAGAATGAATACGTAGCTTCCACTTGTTAAAATAAAAAATCTTGGGGAAATTTCAAACCTGCACCAGCGTTCCCTCATCCTCACCCATCACCACCCGTTTCAACGCTCCAGCTTTGAAGATGCTGAATACATTAAGCGGCAACCTCTGGTCGCGGCACAAGGTCAGTGCAGTAGCATCCATTACCTTCAGGTTCTGGGCGATAGCCATATCAAATGATAGATTCTGATAGCGGGTGGCGTTTGGGTTTGTCTTGGGATCCATGGTATATACACCATCCACCTTGGTGGCCTTGAGCACGATATCCACGTTCATTTCCATTCCGCGCAACGCGGCGGCGGTATCCGTGGTGAAGAAGGGGTTGCCGGTACCAGCGGCAAAAATCACGACTTTCCCTGCCTCCAGATAGCGCATTGCTTTACCGCGGATATAAGGTTCAACGACTTGATCAACGCGTAGTGCGGACTGCACCCGGCTTACCAGTCCGCTGCGGCGCATGGCATCGTGCAGTGCCAGGGCATTCATGACCGTAGCTAGCATGCCCATGTAATCGGCAGTGGCACGATCCATGCCGTCTTCAGCGGAAGTCATGCCGCGAAAAATATTGCCGCCGCCAATCACTACTGCCACTTCAACGCCTAAATGATTCACCTCTTTGATTTCGGCGACAATTCGTTCAATGACGACGCGATTGATGCCATAGCTATCGTCACCCATCAAGGCCTCGCCGGAGAGCTTCAGCAGAATACGCTTATAAGCGGGGGTCGTCATGGATATCTTTAACTTGATTGCGAGGCCTTGTGGTCCTTCACCTGGCCCACCTGGGCCATCACCTCGGCAGCGAAATCACCGGATTTCTTTTCAATGCCCTCGCCCACGACAAACAACGTAAACCCATTAACTTTGGCGGATTTTACCGTGAGTAGTTTTTCCACGGTCTGATCCGGATCCTTGACGAAAGGCTGGCCGAGCAGTGTCACTTCGGCGAGATATTTTGCAATGCGGCCATCCACCATTTTTGCAACGATATCGGCAGGTTTTCCACTTTCCTCCGCTTGGGCAGTATAGATCAGCCGCTCGCGCGCCAACAGATCGGATGAAACCTGCTCACTTGAAACGCAGATCGGCTTGCTGGCTGCAATATGCATCGCCAAATCCTTGCCCAGCGCTTCATCACCACCCATGTAATCGACCATTACACCGATTTTCGCACCATGCAGATATGCAGCAAGGCGTCCCTGCGTCATGTAGCGCGCGAAACGGCGCACACTGATGTTTTCGCCCAGCTTCATTACCAGCGCTTTCCGGAAATCGTCCACATTTTCGCCACTTGGCAAGGTAGCAGCCGCCAGCGCTTCCGTATCCGGAAGGTTATTCATTGCGGCCAACTGCGCCAGGTTGCGAACCAGATTAATAAAGTCCTCATTTCTCGCAACAAAATCGGTTTCGCAGTTGACTTCCACCAACGCGCCACTCTTGCCGTCAGCCGCAATATATGCTCCTACCATTCCCTCGGCCGCGATGCGTGCGGCAGCCTTGCTCGCCTTAGCACCACTCTTGATCCGCAACAGGTCCTCTGCCGCTTTCATGTCTCCGCTGGTTTCAGTCAACGCTTTTTTGCACTCCATCATGCCCAGGCCGGTCATGTCGCGCAATTCCTTCACCATTTGTGCGGTAATATCCGCCATACTCGCTCCGAATACAAAATTAGTTAAAAGACCACGCCTGTCCACATTCCGGCTGGAGAGCTGGAGTTTTGCAGAAAGGGAAAGCCGACCCCATGCCTGCCATCGGCGGTCCCCCTAATCACTGTTCCGCTTCTATTGTCTCATCCGCTTCGTTTCCGACGATTTCCTGAATAATCTGGCTGCGTCCTTCCAGTATCGCATCGGCTACCCCTCTTGCGTACAGACGTATTGCCTGACTGGAATCGTCATTGCCGGGGATCACATAATCCAATCCCTCGGGACTGTGATTGGTGTCCACCACGCCGACTATCGGAATACCGAGTTTTTTGGCCTCGGTAATCGCGCCTTTCTGGTAGCCTACATCAATCACGAACATGGCATCGGGGATTCCTTTCATGTCCTTGATACCGCCCAGGCTGCGATTAAGCTTTTCCAGCTCGCGCTGGATACCCAGTGCTTCCTTCTTGGAGAGCTTGTCGAGAGTCCCATCCTCCGCCATTGTTTCCATGTCGTGCAGGCGCTTGACGGAAAGTTTTATCGTCTTGAAATTGGTCAGCATTCCACCGAGCCAGCGCTGATCGACGTAGGGAGCGTCGCATCTGAGCGCTTCCTCGCGCACAATATCGCGCGCCTGGCGCTTGGTGCCGACGAATAGAATATTTCCTTTATTGGCCGATAACTGACGTACGTATTTCATCGCATCCTGATACATCGCCAAGGTTTTTTCCAGATTGATGATGTGTATCTTGTTGCGATGGCCAAAAATATACTGAGCCATTCTTGGGTTCCAGAAACGGGTCTGATGTCCAAAATGGACCCCCGCTTCGAGCATTTGCCGCATGGTGACTGACATGAATTTCTCCTTTAGGGTTGAGCCTCAATCCGCCATAGCCGCTCTGTCAGAGAGGACCCTTGGAATTTTGACGGATTTGCGAATTTAAGCCGGTCACGGCAACAAGAAATCACCGTAAGGCCGGATTAGCACGGAATTATATCATTTTTGCCGCGACACGCTCAATTTGAACCGATGGAATATCGAACATGCCTCCGCGTCCACCCAGCGAGGGAATATTTTTCCGGTGACAGCGCGCTTTAGCGTAAAGTATAAAATAGCAACGGATAATTGAAATGGTGAAATCCATTCGTTTATGTGTGTCAACGTACATACCGTAATTACCAATTGGGCGAAACTGGCACTTCCTGCTGAAACATTGCAGTTTTCAAATACAAAAGGAGTTAACCGATGGCAACGAATGGTTCGAACAAGATAGATGAAGCACAGGCTGAGGCGAGAAGAGCGGCGAATCAAGCCAAGTCCGCCGGCAGGAAGGCAGGCGAAGCCGCCAGTGAGGAGCTCTCCAATCTGAAAGCCGATCTGGGTGA
>JBOIFK010000179.1:0-12211 GCA_050741585.1 Nitrosospira sp. | reverse complement strand
GGAAAGGGTAAGGCTGCAGACGGTCGAGGTTGGGATTCAATTTTATAAGGAGGGAAGCCTGCGGCCGGGGGTGACCATTCAGGATGGTGTCGCTTGATCGAAGCGGAATTATAAAGGGCTGGCGGCTTGCTGACCAAGCAAAATAAGCAAAACCTTTTACCGGTAACGGCTCTGCTCGGTGGCGCGGTCATCTGGGGATTGCTTTGGTACCCCTACCGGTTGCTGGAACAAGCTGAGGTAAGCGGGTCAATCGCAACCACGATTACTTATTTTATTGCGTTGTTGCTGGGGGCGGTGTCATTCCGGAGAGATCTGAGAATGTCGCGCATCGCCGGTGGCGAACCCTATCTGCTGTTGGGCATCGCGCTATTTGCCGGCTGGACCAATCTTGCCTATGTATTGGGCGTGATTCATGGCGAAGTCATGCGGGTATTATTGCTGTTTTATCTTGCGCCACTGTGGACTATCGTATTCTCACGCCTGTTGCTGAACGAAAAATTAAGCCTGCTTGGGTACCTGGTTATCGCCCTTTCATTATCCGGCGCAGCAACCATGTTGTGGGAACCCGATAGCGGTTCCTTGCTGCCCTCATCCTATGGCGACTGGATGGGGCTGTCAGCCGGCTTCATGTTTGCGCTCTCAAATGTATTGAGCCGCAAAGATCAATACCACGATATTCGGTTGAAATCCATGGCGGTTTGGATAGGTGTGGTTCTGATCGGGTTGATTTACAGCCTGTTCCAGCCTGATTTATCCGTTCTGGGCAATATCTCTCCAGACGCATATATGCTCCTATCGGGATTAGGGGTGACAATATTTGTTCTGAGTGTCGCCGTACAATATGGCCTTGCGCATGTCCCCGCAAACCGGGCTATCGTGATTATGCTGTTTGAGTTAGTGGTCGCGGCGGTTGCGGCGTATCTCCTGACTGACGAAGCCATGACGGTCAAGGAATGGGCCGGTGGTGCGATGATTATTTCGGCCAGCTTGTTTTCCGCGAGGATGAATCGGGAGTAACATGATTCATTCCCGCGCAACTGTCATTGACGCCATTCACAAGATTGGCGCACTGCCTTCATTACATAGATCCAAACGAGGGAGAATGAATATGAGTCACCATGTCGTTTTTCTGGAGCGGGACTCAATCAAGGCGCAGGTGCGCCGCCCGAGCTTCGAACATACTTACGAAGAATACGCGCACACTGCTTTTGATCAAATCGTGCCGCGCCTGCGGCGGGCCACAGTGGCAATCATCAACAAAGTGCAGTTGAGCGATGAACTACTCGCGGAATTGCCCAAGCTGAAAATGATCGCAATTACGGCGACCGGGTACGATGGCATCGATATTGCCGCCTGCCGCAGCCGCGGCATCGCGGTGTCGAATATTCGCAATTATGCGATTCACACCGTGCCGGAACACGTTTTCGCGCTGGTGCTCGCACTGCGCCGGAACCTGTTGGCATACCGGCAGGAGGTTGAGCAAGGCGCATGGCAGAAATCGGAACAGTTCTGCTTGTTCACGCACCACATTACCGAGTTGTTCGGTTCAACCATGGGCATCGTCGGCGAAGGGGCGATTGGTCAGGGCACAGCCGCAATCGCGCGCGGCTTCGGCATGCGCGTTCTGTTTGCCTACCATCCTTCACCAAAGAAGAAAGAAGTGGCGCTGACGCCATTCGACGAGGTGCTCGCCGAATCGGATATACTTTCGCTGCACTGCCCGCTGTTGTCATCAACGCGAGATCTGATCGGCATTAATGAACTGCGTAAGATGAAGCCTGGCGCGCTGCTGATCAATACCGCGCGCGGTGGATTAGTCAATGAGGCGGCGCTGGTTCAGGCGCTGGACGAAGGCCTTATCGCCGGGGCAGGGTGTGATGTGCTCACCGAAGAGCCCCCAGGGAACGGCAACCCATTGCTCGCCGTGCGCCGCCCCAATTTTATTCTGACGCCTCATATCGCCTGGGCTTCAGAAGAGGCGATGCAGTTTCTCGCCAGGCAGTTGATCGATAATATCGAGGCCTGGGTGGCGGAAAAGCCCCAGAATCTCGTCACCTGAGCGAGAACTGGGCCCGGTAGTTTCTTGAATATGCGGCGAGCGTTAATTACTGCCCCGCCGCTGAGATAAACCCAGATAATCCATTAGGCGGTTCTCCGAGCCTACGCGAGTGCTGGCGGTCGGTTTGCGGCCATTTTCGCCGCTTGTTCGGCGTTCATAGACAGTTATGGACTTCTCCCAACCGACAGAACTGTCTCGCAACCTGCCTCGTCATCATCTCACGTCCTAATGGATTATCTGGGATAAAAATAATGTAACTTGAAATTATAACTGTAGGCGGAATAGGCGCTGCCAAGCAAGCGCAGTTGACAATACAGGTGCCCTTCGATAGTCTCGTACCAGTTTAGTTCTAGCCTGATTTTACCAGGCGACCAGGAATTCAGGCGATTCAGCGTATCTCAAGGTAGGCGGTAGGCTGAAATCCTTGATTGATTCAATTATCAACATGTTATTTAACAGGAGTGAGTCATGGAACTTAAAGGATCCAAAACCGAGGGAAATCTGAAAGCGGCCTTTGCTGGCGAATCTCAGGCAAATCGCCGTTATCTTTACTTCGCAGCTAAAGCGGATGTGGAAGGTCAAAACGATGTCGCGGCGGTGTTCCGTTCCACTGCGGAAGGCGAAACCGGTCATGCCCACGGTCATCTCGAGTACCTGGAAACCTGCGGCGATCCGGCGACAGGTCTGCCGTTCGGCTCTTCTCGTGACAACCTGAAAACAGCCATCGCCGGGGAGACCCATGAATACACCGATATGTACCCCGGGATGGCCAAATCCGCGCGGGATGAAGGCTTTGATGAAATTGGCGATTGGTTCGAGACGCTGGCCAAGGCTGAGCGCTCTCACGCCAACCGCTTCCAGAAAGCTCTGGACAACTTCGCCGACTGAATAAGATGATAGGAATGCATAAGCTGGAGAGAAGTCTCGGATTCGATTCGGCCGGGCCGTCCTTCTCCGCGATGTCGCGCTGTTTTGTTACTCCATTCGCTTTTACCCCGCCATGACCGCTCGAGAAGGTAGCCTGGAGCCTCCAAAGCGTCATCCGCTCGACTGGGTCAACCCGGATTTTTATGATGAGTCAAAGTTGTTCGACGAGATGGAGCGTGTCTTCGACATCTGCCATGGTTGCCGCCGTTGTGTCAGTCTGTGTACGGCTTTCCCACGATTGTTCGATCTGATCGACGAGGGGACCACCGGCGAACTGGACGGTGTGGAGAAGCAGAATCTGTGGGAGGTGGTGGATCGTTGTTACCTTTGCGATATGTGCTTCATGACGAAGTGTCCCTATGTGCCGCCACATCCCTGGAATGTTGATTTTCCGCACCTGATGCTGCGTGCCAAGGCGGTCAAGTACAAAAGGGGCGAGGTCGGTTTCCGCGACAAGTTGCTGTCCAGCACCGATCTCATGGGTAAGCTTGCCAGCATTCCGATAGTAGCGGAGGCGGTAAATGCCATTAACAAGGCGCCAGCCGCACGCAAACTGATGGATAACGTGCTCGGCATTCACGCCGACCGGAAATTGCCCGAGTACGATAGCCATAAATTCCGTCCGAATGCCAGGACAAATCAGTCTTACGAAGTTCGTGACGGTGCCAGGACGTCGGGCAAGGTTGCGATTTATTCCACCTGCTACGTCAATTACAACGAACCCGGTATTGGACACGATTTATTGAAGGTATTGGAACATAATAAAATTCCGGCATGTCTGGTGGAAAAAGAAGTCTGTTGTGGAATGCCGAAACTGGAACTGGGCGATCTGGATGCGGTGAAGGAACTCAAAACGGCGAATATTCCGCATCTGGCGAAACTGGCGAAGGAAGGGTACGCAATACTCACGTCCGTGCCTTCGTGCACGTTGATGTACAAGCAGGAATTGCCGCTCATGTTTCCGGAGGATGAGGATGTGGCAGCCGTAGCGACTGCCATGTTTGACCCTTTTGAATACCTGATGCTGCGTAGTCGGGATGGTTTGCTGAAAACCGATTTTAAACAATCTCTGGGTAACGTTTCCTACCATATTCCCTGTCATTTGCGGGTACAGAATATCGGACAGAAGACAAGGGACATGCTGCAAATGATTCCCGGAACCAAGGTAAGCGTGGTGGAGCGTTGCTCCGGCCATGACGGTACCTGGGGAGTCAAAAGTGAGCACTTTGCGGATTCCATGAAAATCGGCAAGCCGGTATTCAGGCAAATGGCTGTGCCCAATCCAGATTACATCACTTCCGATTGCGCCATCGCCGGACGTCATATCCAGCAGGGTATGGGTGAAACCAGCGCACAGAAGCAGCATCCGTTAACATTGATTCGGATCGCATATGGCCTTTGAACGGGCTGATTGACGGCTTTTAACGCCAGGCGGTATGCTTGATCTGGATCGACCTTCTTATTTCAATTTTGAAGTATACCTTATAAGAAATCATGCCCCAGATTACCCGTGACAGCCTGATGACCCTGGAGGCCTACGCTAAAGCGCGGCAGGAATTCCGTGCGCGGGTGATGGCGCACAAAAAAGACCGCAAGGTTTATCTGGGCGAAAACGTGACGCTCATTTTCGAGGACGAGTTGACTATTCGGTATCAAATTCAGGAGATGCTGCGGGTTGAAAAAATCTTCGAGGAGCGAGGCATACTCGATGAGCTGGATGCATACGGCCCCCTGATTCCGGATGGCGGCAACTGGAAAGCCACCATGATGATCGAGTATCCCGACCCTGTCGAGCGTGCCATACGGCTGGCGGAACTGACCGGCATAGAAGACAAGGTATGGGTAAGGGTGGATGGCCATAATCCGGTTTATGCCATTGCCGACGAAGACCTGGAGCGGGAAACCGCACAAAAAACCTCCTCGGTGCATTTCCTGCGTTTTGAATTGGCCCGCGGCATGATCGAGGTATTGCGTCAGGGTGCTCCCTTGACTATGGGGATCGATCATCCCGCCTATCGGATTCCAGCGATGCCGATAACTTCAGCGGTGCGCGACTCTTTGACCGGTGACTTGACCGTGGATCAGTAATGAAAAAATTCCTGGTGCTGCTATGTTTTTTGCCGATTGCGGCTTACGCCCAGCCACAGAAGGGATTCGAATATGAATTTGATCATGAAAGACCCTGGGTCGAGCTACAGACTCAATTGCCCGCCTACCCCAGCCTGGAAAATCTGCTGCAATTCGATGCCGGCCCGGCCAGCACAAATCTTCATTACGTTGACTCCTCATCCATTACGGTGGGAGAAGACGGCGTGGTGCGCTTTACTCTCGTGATCAAATCACCGCAAGGTGCGATGAACGTGAGCTACGAGGGAATACGCTGCCAGACGGCCGAAAAAAGGACCTATGCCTACGGCCGCAACGATAAGACCTGGGCCCGGGCCAGGGTATCGAAATGGGCAGATCTCGAAAATATTGCCCAGAATTACGCCCAGCGAGCGCTTGCGAGATATTTTTTCTGCCCGGATGTGCATATGGTGAAGGATGCGGAGGAGGCAATTGAGGCATTGAAGGCGGGCATCCATCGACGAGCGGTCCATTACTAAGCTAATAAGCTGCTAAAGGGCTCAGGCCCGGAGCTTCCGTTAAGCTCGCCGTTGCGTATTCGCCGCGGGTCACCCTTGCGGGCTATTTGTTGATTGCCGGCAGTAAACTTGCAGATTGTCGGGCAGATCGTCGGGACAGACGCCACATAGCCGGTTTCCCGGCACGGCATAATCGATGAACGTCGGATATGGCAGATTGAGGTTTGCCATGATTTTCCTGAAATCCTCCAGCGTGCGATCATTCCCCAGCCGCGGGTTGCGCTGCTTCTCCTGCGCAATCGAGGAGACACGCCTGTGATTGTAGTCGTGGGCGGGGTATACCAAGCAGTCGTCCGGCAAGGAAAACAGTTTTTCCTTTACACTTCTGAATAACGCGTCCGTATCGCCATTCTGGAAGTCGGTGCGCCCGCACCCTTCAATCAGCAGCGCGTCGCCGGTAAACACCCTGTCACCGCAGAGGTAGGCAAAGTGCCCGTCGGTATGCCCGGGCGTATGTAGTGGCTGAAGTGTAATGCTGCCGATCCGGAAGGGCTTGCCTTCTTCAATGCCCAGGTCCGTGCAGGACCGCCGGTCAAATGCGGGCGCAGCGATCCTGCTATCTGTCCTCTTTTTCAGTTCAAGCGCGGCGGTGATATGGTCTGCATGAATATGCGTCTCAACGCTATAAGCTAAATTGAGCCCGAGGCGCTTGACCTCGGCGAGATCACGATCCACTGACGTGATCACCGGGTCGATCAGCATGGCGCGGCCCGTTTCCTCGCAGCCAAGCAAATACGTATACGTGCTGGACAGCGATTCGAACAGTTGACGAAATATCATTGTAAAAAACAACAAACCATTCCGCCTGCCCCCGCAATATGCAATCGGTATGTCAATCAAGATACCTGTTTCTTTGCTATGAGTATAGCGGTATAGCGCGAGATGCATGGGACTACCTATCGAATCGCTCCAATTGCGAAGGCGATTACACGCACAGATTAACCGACAGTCAGCACTATATAGGGGGCAAGCAAAAACACGCCACTGCCGGGCTTCTTCCGAGGCTGCGGCCGCGAGCTCAAGCAGCGATAACGTTCCAAGGTGAGGCTGGCCTGATATCAGCCGATTCCTACAAAGCTTAAGATTGCGATGACAATAACAATTAAACCGACCAGATAAATAATATTATTCATGGCGTACTCCGTCGTGGGTTAACAAGCGAATTCGCAGTACCGAACGAATTTAGGCAAATTATCCCCCGGCACGAATTTGAGTTCCGTACGCCAGTGCACAAAGGGACACCGGCCTGCGCCCTGGGCAGTACGCAATCGAACCTGGCGTGATGCGGAATTTCCTGGAATAGGGCGGGAACGCCCAGTGTGGGCCTATTTTATTTCTGTATTCCGGGTACGGCAGGGAGTATTATCGTGCCCGCTCGTAGAGGGTCTTTGAACGAATCCCCAGCCGGCAATAACCAACGATCGGACCGGGCAATTTGCTGATTATCGTTTTGAACTGCGCAACGTTTGTTTCGTTTATTTGTCCAGGTATGACCGGCAGGTAGGCAAATTCCAGCCCCAGCTCTTTTGCTGCCGCTTCAAGAAGGTTGTGATCCGGATGAATCCCGCCGTCCTCGTTATCTGGCCGATTACAGATCACGCTGTTGAAGCCGGCCGCTTTAATATCAGATAGATCCTCTGCGCTGATCTGCGGGCTAGCCGAAAAATTGGCATCAATTTGAGTAAGTGGTTTCATGAGCATTCCTCGAATCAGTGTCGGGACTCCCGCTGGCAAGTTCACAATTCACGATTTACCAAGCCGAACACAATATTCTACGCCAGTCTTTATACGATTTCTCTAAAGCAGGACGAGATTATTTCGATGGATGAGTTCCGGTTCGTCCACATAGCCCAGGATCGTTTCGATTTCGGTGCTCGCCCGCCGCGAAATTCTCCTGGTTTCCGCGGCGTTGTAATTAATCAGTCCGCGGGCGATTTCCTTGCCTCCCGGATCGAGACAACCTACCACCTCGCCACGTTCGAAATTACCACTGACATCTGTCACCCCGATCGATAAAAGACTTTTGCCGCTGCCCGTAAGCGCTTTTACAGCCCCTTCGTCCAGCGTGACATTTCCGCGCGTTTGCAGGTGATCGGCGAGCCATTGCTTGCGTGCCGCCAGTGTCATGGTTTCGGCCAGCAGCTGGGTGCCGATGGCCTCGCCCTGAGCGAGGAGAATAAGGACATCGGGTTCATGCCCCGATGCAATCACGGTGTGGGCACCGCTACGCGCCGCACGTTTTGCGGCCACCACCTTGGTCAACATGCCGCCACGTCCGATGTCGCTGCCGGCACTGCCCGCCATCCCTTCAATGGCAGGGTCGCCGGCGCGAGCTTCCTCCACTAGCCTGGCCTTCGGATCCTTGCGGGGATCGGCAGTAAACAATCCGCCCTGGTCGGTGAGAATCACCAGCACATCGGCTTCGATCAGATTGGTGACCAGCGCGGCAAGCGTGTCATTATCACCGAAGCGGATTTCGTCGGTTACCACCGTATCATTTTCGTTGATCACCGGAATGACGTTCAGGCTGAGTAGTGTAATCAGCGTTGAGCGGGCATTCAAGTAGCGCTTGCGATCGGACAAGTCCTCATGGGTAAGCAGCACTTGCGCAGCCTGTATTTCATGGCTGCGAAAACAGGATTCATAAGCCTGCACCAGTCCCATCTGCCCAACTGCGGCGGCAGCCTGCAATTCGTGCAGCGCATGCGGACGTTTTTTCCATTGCAGGCGCTGCATGCCTTCGGCTATCGCCCCGGAAGAAACCAGTACGACTTCCTTGCCCATCTTCTTAAGTCTGGCTATTTGTTCCGCCCACCGCGCGAGCGCGGCATGATCGAGGCCCTGGCCCTGGTTGGTGACGAGGCTGCTGCCAACCTTGATGACGATGCGCCGCGACTGTTTCACGATGGATTGCATGTTCAATTCCGCGTGGTCATTGAGCATATTTTGCGTTAACTTGCATTCTTTCCCTGTTAATCCGGAATCAATTTCCGTCGAAGCAACAGCAGTATCAATCTGCGTCCGGCTGCAAGCGCCGGGTAAATGGCTCCAGCAGCGTGCCTGTTGCGGAACAATAACTTATTTAGCATGGTGAAAGTTCCAAGTTCAGCACCGAGTATTGACAGGAGATGCATACTTTCCGCACCGTAATAGTAATGCCCGTGCCATATGGCGACCATGCCGTCATTGATTTCCATGCCTTTCGAGCGTAATTCCTGAATGAGAGCAGGTCTTTCTCTTGCATTGATCAGCTCTATGTCACCTGCATTTCTCCGCATAGAATAGAGTCTCATAAAGCGGTTGCAGAACGGGCACTCGCCGTCATAAATCACGGACAACCGATTTAACTTCGGGGCGATATCAGCAGAAACCACATTAGCCTCGATTGCGCCGTTACGTCGCGAGTCAGATACTTTTCCTGCCGGAGCCTATCGACTCCTGATTTTCGGCTGCGGAATCGTGCTCCAGGAACTCCATAATAGCGTATGTGAGCGCTTTGCAGCCTTCTCCGGACAATGCTGAAATGGTAAAGCTTTTCCCCTTCCAGCCCAAGTCGCGGATGAACCTTTTGCAAATTTTTTCACGTTCGCTTTCCGGCAATAGATCGGTTTTATTCAGCGCCAGCCAACGCGGCTTCCGGTAGAGGGATTCATCGTACTTCATGAGTTCCTTAACGATGGCTCTGGCTTCACGCACGGGATCCATGCTTTCATCCGTTGCCGCCATGTCTACCACATGCAGCAGCAGGCGGGTGCGCGTGAGGTGCTTGAGGAATTGATGGCCCAGTCCGGCGCCTTCTGCCGCTCCTTCTATCAGACCAGGAATATCGGCCATCACGAAACTGCGGTTCTGATCCACGCGCACCATGCCAAGGTTAGGGTGCATCGTGGTGAAGGGGTAGTCCGCCACTTTTGGGCGGGCCGCAGACACTGCGCGGATCAGGGTGGATTTGCCGGCGTTGGGCATGCCTAAAAGGCCGACGTCCGCCAGAACCTTGAGTTCCAGTTTGACGTCGAATTCCTGTCCCGGTTCTCCGAAGGTAAATTGGCGAGGCGCACGATTGGTGCTGGACTTGAAGTGCAGGTTGCCAAGTCCGCCTGCGCCACCCCTGGCCAGCAATACTTTTTGCTCATGGCGCTCCAAGTCGGCGACGACCTCTCCCGTGGCGGCATTGGTGATAACCGTGCCCACTGGCATGCGCAGCACGATATCGTCGGCACCCTTGCCGTAACAATCGGAGCCGCGCCCGTTTTCTCCCTTCTTGGCGCGATGCAGGCGGGCAAAGCGATAATCAACCAGCGTATTGATGTTGCGGTCGGCGACGGCATGAATGCTGCCGCCACGTCCGCCATCACCCCCGGATGGGCCACCTTTCGGGATGAATTTTTCCCGTCGGAAACTGGCGGCGCCATCGCCTCCCTTTCCGGCAATCACCTGAATGATTGCTTCGTCGATATATTTCATAGGATGCTTTCTGTTCTGAGTATTGCGCATAAAGTATCATGCGCAAGCAAAAAAGCCCCGTCTTATTGACAGGGCTTTTTTCGCGGGGGGCTGGTTAAAACGACTAGGCCGGCAGGATGCTGACTGTTTTACGTTGTGCCGCACCTTTCGTGCTGAAGTTTACCGTACCGGTAATCTTGGCAAACAGGGTGTGATCCTTGCCCATGCCGACGTTGTCGCCAGCGTGAACCCGCGTGCCGCGCTGGCGGATAATGATACTGCCTGCCGGGATCAACTCGCCGCCGTAGCTCTTCACACCCAAGCGCTTGGAATTCGAATCACGGCCGTTTCTGGAACTGCCACCTGCTTTTTTATGTGCCATGGTAAACTCTCCCTATGCCGAAATGCCGGTGATCTGGATTTCGGTGTAATTCTGCCGGTGTCCCTGATGCTTCTGGTAATGCTTGCGCCGCCGCATCTTGAAAATACGCACCTTGTCGTGCTTTCCCTGGTTCAGCACGGTTGCCTTGACCGAGGTGCCGTTTAACAGAGGTTTGCCCACCGAGATATTGTCGCCGTCAGCGATCATCAACACCTGATCAATCAGGAGCTCGCTTCCGATGTCCGCCGGTATCTGTTCTATTTTAAGTTTTAATCCGGCCTCAACGCGGTATTGTTTGCCGCCGGTTTTTATGATCGCATACATATTTGACTCCATTTATTGCTCTCTCGAGCGCCTCGAGCTGAGAGATAAGGGCGGATTATACATAGCCGCCACCCCAAGGTCAAAGGCCTGTTGCCAATGAGTTTTGTGTCAAAATACCCGGCTGTCCCAATTGTCGAACTTGACACGTTGGTGGCGACATTCCTACCATGGCACCTTTTTTGCAGGAACCTCTTTGTGTCAATTGAACGTATCAGAAGCCTTATCGCCCAGGACATGGGCGCGGTGGACGCGGTTATTCGCGAGAAACTCTACTCCGACGTGGGACTCATTCGCCAGGTAAGCGAATACATTATCAATAGTGGCGGAAAGCGCCTGCGGCCGGCGCTGGTGATCCTTGCCGCCGGCGCATTTGGCTATTCCGGAAAATATCATTTCAATCTCGCAGCGGTCGTGGAATTCATTCATACCGCGACACTGCTGCACGACGACGTGGTGGACGCGTCGGAACTACGGCGCAGCAAGGCGACCGCCAACGCCTTGTTCGGTAATGCCGCCAGCGTGCTGGTGGGGGACTTTTTGTACTCCCGCGCATTTCAGATGATGGTGGAAGTGGACAATATGCGGGTTATGCGGGTGTTGGCCGATGCCACCAATACGATTGCCGAAGGCGAAGTGTTGCAGTTGCTCAACTGTCACGATCCCAACGTCGATGAGGAAAACTATTTGCGGGTAATCCGTTATAAAACTGCCAAGCTATTCGAAGCAGCGACCCGGTTGGGCGCAATCCTTGGCAACGCCACACCGGTGGAGGAAGAAGCGATGGCCGCGTATGGCATGCATCTCGGCACGGCATTTCAGTTGACCGACGACATGTTGGATTATTCCGGAGATTACCAGGAAACGGGCAAGAATCTGGGCGATGATCTGGCTGAGGGCAAACCCACGCTGCCGCTGATTTATGCGATGAGAACAGGATCAAGCGAACAGGCTGCAATCATACGCAGTGCCATCGAGAAGGGGGGGGAAGGAGGTTTCGGGCCGGTGTTGGAAGTTATTCAGCAGACCGGGGCGCTGGACTACGCCCGCCAGCGGGCCCAGGTTGAATCCGACACGGCGTCTACAACGATTGCATCGCTGCCGGCCTCCGATTATAAGGAATGCCTGCTGCAACTGACCACTTTTGCGGTGGCGCGAAACTACTAGCCTACTAGCAGTCTGTCGAGCGGCTGCAAAGGCGTTTGGCAGGTCCAATAAAAATTATCGGTCTTCAGAACTTTCAGAAGCTGTTGGATTTGCTCGAAGTCTCCTTCCTGCGTACAATTGCTGCCCACGCGCCAGGACATTCAAGCGAAGTGCTGCAAAAAATAAAAGTAATCGAGTTCGTACAGTTCGGGGTGTAGCTCAGCCTGGTAGAGTACTGCGTTCGGGACGCAGGAGTCGGAGGTTCGAATCCTCTCACCCCGACCAATT
>JBOIFK010000178.1:0-3243 GCA_050741585.1 Nitrosospira sp. | reverse complement strand
ATGCGTCCCAGAACGGCGCGTGGTAAGTAGTGTCGCCGCTGAAAACAAAACTCGCCTTGCCACTGTCGAATTGATAAGCCACACCCGGCACGGCATGCCGCACCGGTAGCGGGCGGATTTTCCGTCCGGACAACTCCACCGTTTGGCCCACCGCCACAGAATGGAATACCACGTAGGGTTTATCGGGTGAGGGTAACGTCGTGTAATCCGGCCAAAGGCGAAAATTGAATATGTTCTGGGTAAGTGTGGCAATCGTTTCAGGCAGGGCATATACCATGAGCGGCGTATTACGACGCGGCCCCACAGTATCCGCCAGCATTGGCAGCAATGCGGTATGGTCGAGATGGGAGTGGGTAAGAAATACCGTATTAATACGCAGCATCTCGTCCAGTGTCAGATCTCCTGCTCCAGTACCTGCATCAACCAGAATATCATCGTCCAGCAGCAGGCAGGTGGTTCTTAAATCCGCCGCCACGCCACCGCTGCATCCAAGTATGGTTACACGCATCTTGTCCTCCGATCGGTAATATTCAAAAGACGTGCTGCTGTATAGCGACAATCCTGAGTCCGGCAGTGGACCATTCATTCTACAGTCAGGCAGCTTGCCTGGGAGATGGTTTCCGGTGGCGGATTATATTCGTCCAATCGATAGCCATTAGACCCCTCCTTGAATCTGCTTTTACCCAATTCTGCAACTACCCGGGCTATTTTGAAAGCAGTTTGGGAGTACGGCTCTGCGCGGCTGCCATCCCTTCCCACGAAAATACTTTGAGTCCGTGAGCATGTGCCCAAAGAACGAAGGATGCGCGCAGCAGGCGTGGAGCGTCGGGCAATACCCATACTTCGGAGATGCGCTTGTCCGCACGCCAGCCACGCAACATCAGCCCGACCGATGCTCCCACCCCGGTAGAACCGTGCCGCATTTGCAGGCAGGGAAGCAGTCGCGCCGGTTCCGAGGTAAGCCAATGAACGTAGCCTCCCTCGTGAAATACTTTTTCCATCGCATCAAGAAGGTCTGAGGAAAAATGCGGCAGCGTACATTTGCCGGAGAGGAGGACGACGTTGCGACGCGCATTGGGATAGCGCGAGAAGTAAAGACTACGGTTGCGCCGCACCAACTCCCTGAAAGACCTGCCACGGCCGAATGATGCGCCACCCTTATGGTGGATGTGAGCATCGGGATGCACACCAAGACGCCAGCCACTCAGGTCCAGCCTGCGGCCAAGGTCTACATCTTCATAATAGCCTTTGCCGAACGCCGGATCGAAACCGCCAGCTTCTTGAAAAACATTGCGCCGGATCAGAAACGCGTGACCCTGGAGACGATGCGTCGGGATGTAGCCGCCGGGCCGACGCAGGTATTGGCTCAGGTCATGTCTCGCATAATCATTGCCGGCGGGAATGACGACCGCCAGTTGCGGATCGGCCGCCAGTGCCGCGCACAACGGCGGCAGAAAATCTTCGCTTGCCACGATGTCCGAATTCAGTATCAGCACATAAGCTGCGTCCGAGCGTTTGACTGCTTCGTTTACTGAAGCGCCAAAACCCTGATTCCGCTGGGCGTGATGGACGTGGATATGCTGGTATGGCAAGTAATCGAGCATCTGACGCGTTTCGTCACCGGATGCATCGTCCTGAATGTAAATATGGCCTATCGACCCGCCGAGACAGGCAACAATGGAATCGATACAGCGCCGCGTCAGCGCAGGTGCATTATAGACCGGGATCACCACATCAACGGATGGCATGGCCGACATAACGGTTCAGTCTAAATCTGGCAGTTGTAGGGAACTCGCCAAAAGGGTGAAGCTCAGGTGGCGAAAAAAATCCCTATGCATCATGGCGCCGACCTGAAAATAGACGTCGACTGCTGGATTCCGGCACCGGTAATCTTCCTGGAGATACCAGACAAGCGAGACAATCAGCCAAAAGCAAGATTTGCGGCACGCTTGTCCGGCTGCACCTGATCCAGGCTGGCCTGGGGCTGCACCTGCGTCTCCAGCAATGCCACATAGCGGGATAATACGTCGGGTCCTTCCACGTTGATCATTTCCTTCAGGAAGCGCTGGTGGTGCGCTTCGATATAAAAGGAGTCGCAGCCGTGCGCCAGAAATCCTTCAATCTGTTTATAGACGTCGTCCCGGCAGCGCAATTCTGTCTCCGGCAGGTATTCAGCCAGGGCCGAGCGTCCCGCATGCAGGTAGTCGCCCGCCAGCACCGGCTTCTTTACCTTGACCGCTTCAAACACCACCGAGGTGGCCAGGTCGATGATGACGTCTGCCCAGTTCATGAGATGGATGGAGTGAATGTCGCCGGCCACGCTCACGTTCGGCAGGCGCCGCAGGGAGGTGTTCTTCGTCAGGGATTGCTGCCAGCCTCCGCGCGTATGCGGCTTGATGACCAGTTCCACCCCCGGAAAGCCGGCCACAATGCGCACGACTTCGCCCACTTCTTCCCAGAAGGTGGAGAAGTTGCTCTTCCTGAGAAACATGACCACCTTGAGCCGGCTGTCCGAGCGGGCCAGGGGCGAAGACGGCATCAATGTGGCCAGTTTGGCGAGCCATTCGTCGCAGTAGCGCGGCGAGCCCAGGACGGCCAGCTTCCGGTTATCCATGAACGGACGAAATCGCACTGAGCACAGTTCGTTCGGCACGACAACTTTGTCGAAGATCCCCGCATTGGCAAAGGTGGTGTCGGGTTCCAGGCGCAATTCATGGCGCCGGATCAGTTGGCTTGCGTGCGGGCTGTCTCCATGCGGCAGCGATACGGTGCCAAGCCCCATGGCGCGGGCCGTCGACAGGACGACCGCAACCCATTCCACGCAGATGGAGGAGTTTCTTTCAATCCAGTCAAAGACGACCACGCCTTCCCGTGTGTCTCCAAAACTGCGCCTCAGCAGCCGCTGCGCGGTGCGGTGCCATAGCGGCGCGCGCCGCCTGGCGTCGTAGGCCTTCGCCAATGCCGCCATGATCGGACCGATGAAGGGACGCCGCAAGCTACGGATCAATATCAGCGTCTGCAGGAACCAGCGGGCAAATTCGAGCCGCGGCAGCAGGTCGCTGATGTAGGCCATGCGCACGCCATCGAGCTTCCGCAGGAATTCAATGCGGTAGTCATTGCGAAACCGCGAGTTGCCGATCAGGACCACGTCGCAGGTATGGCCCGAATCCACCCACTTGTAGATGACCGGGGTAATGTGATCGATGTCGTTATAATGACGGAGAAAAAAAAGGGCTTTCATCC
>JBOIFK010000177.1:0-3141 GCA_050741585.1 Nitrosospira sp. | reverse complement strand
TTGCTACCCTATCTGTGGGAATTTAAGGCCAGGGTGATTGTAGCGCTGATATTGCTGGTGATGGCCAAGGTTGCCAATGTTTCAGTGCCGCTGATTCTGAAAGAAATCATTGACGCTCTTGACCGCCCGCCCGACTTGCTAATTCTGCCGGTTCTGCTGCTGGCAGGTTACGGCGTACTGCGCCTATGCAGCACATTGTTCGGCGAACTGCGTGATGCAATATTTGCCAAGGTTACGCAGCGCGCAATCCGGCGGGTCGCGATTAGGGTGTTTGGTCATTTGCATGCATTATCCTTACGCTTTCACCTGCAGCGCCAGACCGGCGGTGTGTCACGCGATATCGAGCGCGGCACGCGCGGTATTTCTTTCCTGCTCAATTTCATGCTGTTCAACATCCTGCCAACGCTGCTCGAAATTGGTCTGGTGGCAGCGATTCTTCTTTCGAAATACGACGTCTGGTTTTCCGTGATTATCTTTGCCACGCTGACTGCTTACATCGTCCTCACGCTGATCGTTACGGAGTGGCGCATGATTTTTCGTCGAACCATGAACGATATGGACTCAAAAGCCAATATGCAAGCCATCGATAGCTTGCTGAACTACGAAACGGTCAAATATTTTGGCAATGAGTCCTGGGAAGCGCGGCGCTACGATGAGCACATGCGGAAATGGGAAATCGCCGCGGTACGCAACCAGACGTCGCTCGCCGCACTCAATTCGGGACAAAGCGCCATTATCGCGATCGGAGCAACGCTACTGCTGGGACGGGCCGCTGACGGCGTGATCGATGGCAACATGACTCTGGGGGATTTGGTACTCATCAATGCATTCATGCTGCAGCTGTATATGCCATTGCATTTCCTCGGTTTTGTCTATCGCGAAATCAAGCACTCGCTGGCGGATATGGAAAAGATGTTTCATTTGCTGGCGGAGGATGAGGAGGTAAAGGATAAACCCGGCGCAACTGATCTCATCCCTGGGAATGCATCGGTTCGCTTCGAGGGAGTCAATTTTAGCTATGAGCCCAATCGCCAGATCCTATTCGATGTGAGCTTCGACATTCCGGCTGGGCGCAACGTGGCGGTGGTCGGACATAGCGGCTCCGGCAAATCCACCCTGTCGCGCCTGTTATTTCGCTTCTACGAGGTTACCAATGGCCGCATTCTGATCAATGATCAGGATATCGGTGATGTGACGCAGAAAAGTCTGCGGGCCTCCTTGGGCATTGTCCCGCAAGATACTGTCCTGTTCAACGACAGCATCTATTACAACATTGCCTACGGACGCCCCGATGCAAGCCGTGAAGAAGTGTTCGAGGCTGCCAGGTCCGCGCATATTCACGATTTCATCGAAAGCCTGCCAGGCAAATACGAAACTGCGGTGGGAGAACGGGGATTAAAGCTTTCCGGCGGGGAAAAGCAACGGGTCGCTATCGCGCGCGCACTCCTGAAAAAGCCGGCAATCCTTATCTTTGATGAGGCCACGTCGGCACTGGACTCAAAATCGGAAAAGGCCATCCAGGCCGAATTGAAGCGTATCGCCGTCAACCGCACCACGCTGACCATCGCTCACCGCCTGTCTACCATCGCTGATGCCGACCAGATTCTGGTCATGGACAAGGGCAGTATTACCGAACGCGGCACGCACCGGGAACTCCTTGCGGCGAATGGCGCCTATGCTCATATGTGGGACCTCCAACAGCAGGAAGAGCGGACGCGGATGCAGTCAGCTAAAGAGACACCTCCAAAACCGGATGTCGTAGCGAAGGCCGGGTAAAATGCGTGCTGTCAATACCAGTATTTAAACGGACTGACTAGAATGTCTGTCAATGCCAAACTTTGTGATACTGCAGTAGCAACGAAGCATGCAAGGGAACCAGAGATGCGCCGAAGAAAATTATTGCTGCCATCGAGATTCTGTCGGCCCAACCCATTATAATCCCCACTATTTTTGCCTCAGGTACTCCAAAGTGTTCATTACTCTTTCAGTGTTCCCCCAATATCTGCTACCCAAGCAGGCGATCACCGAATTGGCGGGCAAATTTGCCAAAGCCAATGCTGGCCGGTTGACTACATTTGCCATTCGGCGGTTCGTCGAACACTACGGGGTAAATATGGATGAAGCGACTAATCCTGATATCCATAGCTATCGGACATTCAATGATTTTTTTACGCGTTCGTTGCTGGCAGAGAAGCGTCCCATCGCCCAGGCGGGCTATATTTGTCCGGTCGATGGCATCATAAGCCAGTTAGGGGTCATTCGCAGCAACCAAATAATCCAGGCTAAAGGGCGCGATTACTCCACGATTGCGCTCGTTGGCGGCGATAGCGAATTGGCTGAAAAATTTCATGATGGCAACTTTGCAACCTTGTATCTGAGCCCGAAAGATTATCATCGCGTGCATATGCCATGTGCTGGCCGATTGATCCGCATGGTTTATATTCCCGGCACGCTATTCTCGGTGAACCCAGGCACCGTCCGGGGCGTGCCCAGCCTGTTCGCACGCAACGAACGTGTAGTGTGTGTGTTTGAATCGGAATCCGGCCCATTTGTATTAGTGCTGGTGGGTGCCACGATTGTAGGAAGCATAGCCACTGTGTGGCATGGTGTCGTCAATCCACGGCGTTCAGCGGGGACTGGCGGGATTCGCGAATGGCGATACGATTCGCAATCTTTGATATTCCAGCAAGGCGAAGAAATGGGCCGCTTTCAGCTAGGCTCAACGGTGGTAATGTTATTTCCCAAAAACAAAATGGTGCTTAATCGCCAGTGGGCTCCCGGCCGAACTGTCCGCTTCGGTGAAATGATGGCCACAAGTACTGACCAGGAGGAGGTAAAGTAAAACGAAGCAAGAAACTTCGACGACTTTGGGCAGATGGATAGAACGAAGCGCCAACCCATTATTTGGTGATTATTCCTTACCCCCATACCCCACCAATCTTCATGACAACGATTTT
This sequence comes from Nitrosospira sp., assembly GCA_050741585.1. Classification (GTDB taxonomy): domain Bacteria; phylum Pseudomonadota; class Gammaproteobacteria; order Burkholderiales; family Nitrosomonadaceae; genus Nitrosospira. The sequence goes on along the minus strand of JBOIFK010000177.1, from coordinate 184 downwards.
GATGGGTTGCACTGCACTTCCATTCCGGCATGAGCCCTCCCGTTAATGATCAGGCGCTCTTTAACATTGCCGCCGGGCGCATTTCGACCTTGTTCTCTCCTACAGGATCAGATGAACAGGAGGTCTCGCAGGTCAGTTGTTGCGCCACACGCAATAACGTTTCACGAAATTCCTTGCCTACCTC
>JBOIFK010000176.1:0-7149 GCA_050741585.1 Nitrosospira sp. | reverse complement strand
CTCAATGACAGAATTGGAAAATACCAAATCAAAAGCCATAGGATGGAAGGGGATATGCAAAGCATTTCCTGCCACAAATTGGATCCCGGGATGATCAACTATTGATTCCGGCAGATCCAGATTCAGGACGGTAATTTTTGCCGATGGTTTTACGTATGACCATGGGAAAGCACCGCCGCCAATATCAAGAATGCGCGCAGCTGGATCAAAAATTACAGGAAACCTATCAGCAATATCCTTAGCCCTTGCGGGCCTATAGATACTCATAATAAATTTGTAGATTCGTTTCATTGCGCCTCCGCTTCATCCATAGTCGCACCAACAATTTTGGCAGCAATGGCCAGCATTTAATCCAAAAATTACCAAGTTGTTCAACATCGATCGTATTGCTATTCAATGCACCACCGGCGTCCCCATGGGCGAAATAAGCTATTCATCGCCCATGGGAGCGCAATCCGACAACGTAAGGTATTGCCACAAGGAGTAAAATTAACAAAAGAGGAAGAGTTCCGGAGAAAGCTCAGATACATTCCCACTCAAGTATATGAGATTTTCGCGGTAAACTGCCATAGGAAGTAAGGACCATATTCGCATGGCGAGACAATTCTTTGAATAGATTCAGCTGATTATTGCCGATCAACGGATAGAAGAACGCTTTTTCGAAAAGAGTGAGGCTCAGAACTGTCGATAATATAGGACGAATCTTGATATTTAAGCGGCTTTCTCATGAGAGCAACCATGAATAGTAATGACGGCCCATTTCCGGTAACGCCATAGAATCGATTGGTTCGAATGAACGATGAAGGCACGTAGAAGCTGGCCAATAAGAAAGTGCCTTGGTAGGATATATTTGAAGAGCCTGCAGTCCAGCAACCTCCGGCCGGTCAGGCGGGCGATGCCGGTGCCGGCGCGAAATTCCTATTTATCGAATCCAATCATCTAATGATAAGCTTGCATGGATTAAGCAGATTTCCAATACCCTGTTAGGGGTTATCAGCAGCAACATCCAGAATTACGAGAGACTCCGAATTATTGTTGTTATGAGGAGATCGTTGCAGTCGCTCGGCTTTGCCTTTTGAGAGAGCAAATACATTGCTGGCCGAATTGATCACCGCAGTCTGATGGGATACCGCGATAATGGTGAAATTCTCCGCCAGTCTCTGTAATGTTTCGCAGATTATCTGTTCGCTATCAGGATCCAGGGCACTGGTGGGTTCATCCAGAAGCAGAAAAAGCGGTTGATGGGCGAGTGCCCTGGCAATGGCAATCCGCTGACGTTGTCCACCCGAAAGAAGCCCGCCGCGTTCGCCAACAACGGTCTGCAAACCTTCCGGAAGAGCATTTACGAAGTCCCAAGCCCCGGCTTGGCGCAGCGCACGTTCCGCATCCGCATAAACCAGATCGGGTGCGCCGACGAGAATATTGTTGAGAACGGTGTCGTGGAGCAGAATCGTTTCCTGAGATACGTAGCCTATCGTATACCGCCACAGGCGAAGATCAATTTCACGCAGAGATACGCCATCGACGAGAATCTCCCCCGACTTGGGCTCGGCCAATCCGCAGAGCAGATCAAGCAGGGTACTTTTGCCAACCCCCGACATTCCTGTAATGGTGGTAAACGATTTTACGGATATCTCGATATTGAGATCACGAAATATCGATTTCATACCGTAATCAAAGCTTACGTGCTTGAGGCTGATCCCCTGTTGCAGGGTGGGATGCAACGTACCGGTAGTTCGTTCAGCAGCGGCACGCGCTTCTTCGGTCGCTTCCCGCATTGACCAATATGCGCTTTCCTGCGCTGTGAGTTGCTGGTAACGTCGTTGTGTCTTATTAAGTAAGCCGAGGATACGTGTCAGCAGGAAGGCCATCACCATCACCTCAGGCAACGAAAGCTTCCATATCACAAGCGCCAGATATAAACCGCTTGCTGTCAAGGCGGCAAGGATGGGTTCCTGCAGAGCCAATAAAGCTTCTCTGCTCATAACTTCCCGACGCGTGGCTTTCTCCAGTTGCTGGGTCTGATCACGGAGAATAGCATCGGCTACGTTATCTCGCGCCATGGCTTTCAGTGACTTTACTGAGCCAAGGACATCGGAAAGATAAGCCAATAAATGACGCAGGAGACGTGTCTGCTTCGCGCCGGCCCGGCGTGTGGCGCGCACCAAACTGTGCAGCGCAAACAACAGCAGCAAGCCGATGACAAGAGAGGTAAGGGCTGCCTGCCATGAAATGAATAAGGCGACAATCGTATAAACCAGCACCTGTACTGACAGGGCGAGAACATTGGCGCTATGCTCAAAGCCGTTCGCTGCCCGATATGCTTCCGTGGCCACTGAATTGGCCAGAGAGCCTATGGGTTGGCGCAGGTAATATTGCCAGCGGCTGGCAAGAAGCGCCTTAATGAGTTCCAGGCGCAGCGTAGTCGCTACATGCGCTACCGTATAGCCGACCTGCCTGTTGGCTAGCAGCAGTATCAGACTTTTGATTATCATACCACCGACGATAATCAATAACATGACACCGATTGTCGGTTCAACCCCAATCCCTTGCAGGGTCTGTACGATAACCTTTCCAATATCCGAGTCGCCCGTATCGCCTATGGCAATTGAAAGTAAAGGGAGGAGAGCGGTCAGGCTGAGCCCCTCGGCAATACCCGCCGCCAGCAGCGCGACGAGCATGAATGCGCTGCGCCGGGGAAAAACCATGCTGTAGGTAAAAAGAGTACGCATGCCGTTTCACATGAATTTGCTAATTATTTTATGCGTTAAATTCACAGATTGATATAGTGCGATACAAGGTCAATTGGTTGAACACAAGGACGAGCCCATTGCCGTCGTCGTATGGAATGACCAAGTGCCTTCAGGACATTATCGGAAAAATAACTTCACGCAGCTCGGCAAAAGCTCGGCCGACATCGGCCATTTGCTCACTGGTGTGGACCGCGCTAACGCTGCAACGCACCAGCGATTTACCGTCAGGCGCTGCGGGCGGTAATATTAAGTTGACGTAGATGCCATGTTCGAGCAGGCCATTCCATAATGCCAGAGCCTGCTGAGGAGTATCAAGTATCGTTGCGATGACAGGACTGGGCTCAGGACCAAGCTGATAACCAAGCTCATGGAGCCGCGAATAAAGTTGGTGTACGTTTTTCCAAAGCTGTTGACGTAGCTTTGTACCGTCATGGAGTATTTTAAGTGCCGCACGTGTGGAGGCGATGGTCGCCGGGGTGGGCGATGCCGTGAAGATATACGGGCGGCTAACATAACGTAGTTGATCAAGTTGCGGGTGATTGCTTACGCAGTAGCCTCCAATGCCGCCGAGACTTTTACTGAAAGTACCGGTAATGAAATCGACTCCGTCCATGAGCCCCGTTTCTTCCACCAGACCCTGGCCTGTCTCGCCCAAGACTCCAAGTGAGTGCGCCTCGTCTAGAAGAAGAATGCTGTTATACGCATTTTTCAATTTGACGATATCAGCCAGCGGCGCCCGATCACCCAGCATGCTGTATATCCCCTCAATAATGATAAGGGTGGAGCGCGAGCGCTCTCCAAGGCGTCGGAGACGCTTATCCAAGTCTGCCATATCATTGTGCCGGAACCTGATTATCTCGGCACCGCTCAAACGGCATCCATCATAGATACTTGCGTGAGAGTCGCCATCGATCAAGACAACATCCCCCGCCCCCGCCAAGCCGGAGATCATGGCGAGGTTTGCCTGATAGCCGGTAGTAAAGACGATGCACGATTGGCAGTGGTAAAAATCCGCAAACTCCCTTTCAAGGGCACGGTGTCCCCGGTAGCTGCCATTTGCCATGCGCGATCCCGTGGTGCCGGTCCCCTCACTATCAATCGCTTTATGAGCTGCCTCCAGGCATTCCGGCGCGAAGGTAAGTCCGAGATAATTGTTTGTACCCAGGAATAATATGCGCCGATCACTAATTCTTGCCTCGGTCGAAGAATAGACCTCTTCTATCGGTACGCCGAAAACATCGACACCCTCCGGCAACAGGGCCTTTCTCGCCGCAGCAACGGCATCCAGTTTGTCTAGCAAGCTCATTATTTTGCAGATTTTATTTGGTGGATTAAATTTGCAAGCTCGTGAACAGTCTGAACATCCGTGAGGGCATTGAGGGGTACGGAAATATCAAACTCGTCCTCAACTTCCATAATTAAGTTCAACAATTTGACAGAGTCAATTGCAAGCTGATTAATGAGATCCGTCTGCGGCGTAATTTCCACATCCGGGCCAGTAAACTGCTTAAGGTGATAGCACAGTCTCTGCAGGGTGTCGGTGTAATCGCTCGCCATGGCTCTAGTCTGAATTGATTTGATCGTTAGAAAATTATATCGCCTGAGGCAATGCGTCACGCAATCGAATGCAGGGCCGCCAATCGGGAAGCGCGCGGGTTAATGGAGCGATATCGCAGACCCAGTTCGAATGCTGTAATTCTCTGACTTTCCCGGGGGTCAGCATCGGTGAATAATGGAGCAGCCGGGCCAACCACAAATTTATGTTCGCGATCAGCGAAACAAGTGATATTGGCAAGAAAACACAGGATACCGGTCGTTTCCAGACATCCTGCGCAATGGCAGCGACAGATTGACTGTCATAGCCCCCGGGCATGCCGTCATCAACCTCATAGATGCCACGCACAGGAATCTTGGTGGAAAGCCAGCAGAGGGTAGCAGCCACCAAATCACTGACATGCAATAAGCCAAAGCGCATGGTAGGCTGCCCTACCATTGGTAATATACCGCGCCGGGTGATTCTGAAGAGTGGACTCATTTCCTTGTCACCCGGACCATAAACAGCGGTCGGACGAAAAACTGCACATGGCATGATATGTGAATGATCAATTACCAACTGCTCAGCCATGCGCTTACTGGCGGCATACCAGGAAAGCTCTGGTTGTCTGGCGGCCAAGGAAGATATAAGGAGAAAACGAGGCGGTGAACTCTGCTGTATTGAAGCACGCACGAGATTACCTGTGCCTTCCACATTGGTATGAACAAAGTCTTCAAGAGAACGACCTCGAACCTGACCGGCACAGTGTACAACAGCAGAAACATCTTTTACGAGACTTCGCAATGCACTTAGGTTGTCTAAATCACCTTCGACCCATTGCGTAAATTCATCATCGGACCGGGGAGACCGGGTCAAAGCCCTGACCTTCCATCCTCCGTTGATAAGAGATCTTAAAAGGACGCTACCAATAAAGCCGGTGGCACCAGTCACTGCCACCAAGGACCCCGACATAAGTTGGTTAGTTGTCCCTGGACTCGGCTGATAGCTGGTCGGTCAGCGTTGTCCGCTGTATGAAACCTTGGCGTGCGGCAAAACGAGATAACTTACCGGACGAAGTGCGGGGCAAAGTATGTGGCGGCACCAATTCAACTAAACAATTAACGCCGAACGCCATATATACGAGTCGTTGCAACCGGCTGGTAAGAGATTGTCGATCTGTTACCGAGGTTAAGCGGCACTCTATAACCAATACGATCGTCGTCACATCATTCGCATCGGCTATCGCGAAGGCAGACGCTTCCCGGGTTCTCACCTCGGGCTGCTGTTCGGCAAGCTCCTCTATATCCTGAGCGCGGATGTTGCGTCCATTGACTATAATTACATCGGTGCGACGGCCAGTGACATACAGATCCCCTTCAAACAGAAAACCAAGATCACCGGTATCCAGCCAGTTACCAGGCTGGAGTGTCTTCTGGGTATCTTCAGGGTTATTAAAATAGCCCGTCATGATGCTACTACCATGCACAAGTACGCTGCCCACCCTCAAATCAGGCAACCCCATCCCGGCATCATCGACAACCTTGACCGTATGCTCAGGCAAAGGACGGCCACAATTTACAAATTCACTATATTTTCTACCTTCCGCTTGCAACCGGACCGCCATCTTTCTGTCAACCAGCGTGCCGGCATCAACCCGCAAGCTTTGAAACCCTTGGCCAACTTGAGAGAAAGTAACAGCAAGCGTTGATTCGGCCAGGCCATAACAAGGTAAAAAAGCCCGCGCATCAAATCCTGCCGGCGCGAATTTTTCGGCAAAATTCCTTAAGGTCTCCGGCCGTATCATTTCCGCGCCGACACCTGCGGCACGCCAACTACTCAAATCAAGATCTTCCAAATCCGAGTCACGAACGCGCAGGGTGCAGAGTTTGAGGCCAAATGGCTGGCTAAATGCCACAGTGGCGCGATTTCGACTAATTAATCGCAACCATTGCAGAGGTCTGATTGCAAAATCACGGGTCGCCAGATAATCAACGGAAACCTGCGCCACCATCGGCGCCATTACCATACCCACCAGCCCCATATCATGATAGAAAGGCAGCCAGGATGCGCAGCGGTCACCGGGGCGTATCTCCAACCCGTTACGAACGATTCCTCGCAGATTGCTCATCAGCGCCCGCTCGGTAATGATTACTCCGCGGGGGGTACGAGTGCTGCCCGAGGTAAACTGGAGGTAAGCAGTCTCATCAGGGTGATTTGCCTGCAGCGGCATGTCCAGGGAGGGGAGTTTTTCCAGTTCCTCGGGAGTACCAACCCATCGTAATCCTTGCGATCCCTCAGCAGCCTCTCTGAGAAAGCTTATGTAGTCCACGTTGGCCAAAGCAGCGCTGGCCTGACCGCCCTCAAGCATCCCTCGAAGCTGCTGGACATACACTGCGTGGCTGCCAAGATTGACTGGAACCGGCATCGCGAAAGGAATCAACCCCGCATAGCGGCATGCAAAAAACAACTCGATAAATTCGGGAGTCGTGTCAGCAATAACAGCCACGCGATCGCCATGGGCCAGCCCGAGACCCGATAACCTCTCGGCCGAAATACGGGCGTTTTGCCTTAACGCCCGGTAGGAGAGGACTGAGCGCAGGTTGCCCTTGGCATCATAGAAATTATATCCAGCGTCTCCAGCCGCCGCATATTCCAAAGCAGCGGTCAAAGTTTCAAAATCAGCTAATCTCTGAGCTTGAGTGTTGCACGTTGGCGTCGGAGTTATCGTTATCGGTGACTCGCTTGATGATCGAGGATCAAACGCTTGCGTTAGCGGAGCGTTCAACTTCGCTATTGTTGAACTCAAGGTCTTCCCCTCCAAATTAATGGTACTAGTCATCTTTTTATAATGTAAAGGATTCT
>JBOIFK010000175.1:0-6276 GCA_050741585.1 Nitrosospira sp. | reverse complement strand
GGTCCATCCCAGTCGGAAGCTGCCGTCACCGTGCCGCGACTGGTCGAGAACCCGACACGAAGCGCCCTATCCCCATACTTTTCCCTGACCAGTTGACCAACATTGATTTCACCGCGACGCCCCATATCCGTTGCCGCCGCATCCCCGACATGAGAATTATGCGCCCAGACCACGATCCGCGCCTCCCGCCCCAGCCGGACGCCCAGATGTGAGGCAAGTCTCTCCAGTGTTTCAAACATGTGACCGTCTCTCAGGTTCCATGTGTTGGGCCGCCCCCTGAACAAGGCGCGGTAGTATTCCTCCGCATTTTTAACCAACTCGGCGTTCCGCTGCGCCGAGAAATATTCGTTCCCCGCAAAGGCACCGTCCCTTTCTATATATAAGCGTGCTTTCTGCTGCAACTGCACGAGCTGGGAAATGACTTCCTGCTCGCAGGAATCCCATCGACCGGAGGCAATGGCGTAACCGTATGCCTGGGGATCGTTGATAAACTGGCCAAAGCAGGCATAGCGCGCCCGTGCGGCCTCGGCTTCTTCCGGATCGACCTTGTCCAGATACGCGAGAACCGCTTCCATCGAAGTGGTCATGCTGTACAAATCAAGGCCGTAGAAACCGACGGCTTCCGCCTGGCCGATCCGCGCCGCCTGCGCCTTCCGATCCTCGTGTCCCGTGGCCCCTGCGTTGTAATCATGGAGCCATTCAATGAAAGCGGAGGCCTCCGTATTGCGCCACATCCATGTAGGAAACCGTTGAAAATCCGACAAAGCCATGCCCGCGTCCGTATCCTGCGAGCGGCCGGATACAAAGCGATTAACCCGGTAAGCATCCGGCCAGTCGGCCTCAACCGCGACGGCGTCAAACCCTTCCTCCACGATAAGACGCCTGGTCACCTCAGCGCGGATCCGATAAAACTCCGCTGTGCCATGGGTCGCTTCCCCGATCAGGACGAAGGTTTTTCTTCCGGCATTTTCCGGAACGGCTCCCCGGACAGCCCGTATTATCGCGTCGTAATCATTGTCCAGGCCCGGCAGAGGCTGAGCCTGCCTTTCCAGCGCATCAATGAGCTTATGATCGGAATCGGGGGCAGGCATGTCAATGACTCTCGCTTACCGTCCTGAAAGGAAATCAACGATGAATCTATCGGGAATAGGGCCGCGCCATTCGAAGACATATTCCAGCTGGCGTTTCACACTTGGCATCATTTTTCCGGGATGACTCGATCCTTCTTGTCATTACGCTTCAGCTCGGGTCGCATGCTTGTTTACAGGCGAATTCATCTAGGCGATTCGCCCCGAATTTGCAGCGGCGTCAGCTAAAAGAGTCAACACGTCTTCGTCCGAGGTCTGGGAAAAATCGCCATACCATTGTCCCACGCCATAAAAAGGCTCCGGCATGTACAGGCATACCAATTCGTCGGCCTCTTTTTCTATTTTTCTACAGGTGGATGCCGCACCCACGGGCACTGCCACGATGATCCGTGCGGTCCCTGTCTGGCGGAGGGAAGCAATCGCAGCGCGCATGGTCGCGCCCGTCGCAAGGCCGTCATCGATAATAATGATTGTTTTCCCGCCGGTATCCGGCGGTGGCCTGCCATGACGGTAAAGCCTGTTGCGTCTTTCCAGTTCCACCTGCTCCCTGGAGATCACACGATCGATAACAGCCTGATCAATTCTTAAAAGGTCGATGATCTCCTGATTGAGAACGCAGACATTCTGCGCCGCCAGCGCGCCCAGTGCCAGCTCTTCCTGCCCCGGCACACCGAGCTTGCGGACAAGCCATAAATCCATTGGCGCAAGCAAGGTTTTTGCGACTTCACAAGCAACCGGGACACCGCCGCGCGGGAGTGCCAGAATGAGGGTATCGCTTCTGTCGATATAGGCGGACAACGCTCCCGCAAGCATTTTCCCAGCTTCCGTCCTGTTTGCGAAACGGTGAAAAGTGTCTTCCATCGGCCTAATCCGAATCCCGGCTACTTCGAATTGCCCTGGAACCATCGGGCCGCCAGCAGGGCGGCTGCCTCCAGCGTGCCGGGCTCTTCAAACAAATGCGTGGCATTTGGCACGATTTCCAATTCCGACGAGGCGTGAGTCAGCCTCGTGAGCGCCCATTTATTGAGTTCCAGGACTTCGGGATCGTTCTCTCCGACAATAAGGAGCACAGGGGCGGTGACTTCCGGCAGATAATCCCCGGCCAGATCGGGCCGGCCACCCCGTGAAACGATGGCCATGATATTTTCAGGACGGCGCGCTGCGGCGATCAATGCGGCTCCGGCCCCTGTGCTGGCGCCGAACCAGCCGATTTTTAAATGGCTCGTCCGGGATTCACTTTGCAGCCACGCCGCGATATCGACCAGCCTGTCCGCCAGCATCGGAATATCGAAGCGCAGATGCCGTGTACGCAAATCGATGGCTTCCTCTTCCTCCGTCAGGAGATCGGCAAGCAGGGTTGCAAATCCATATCCATTCAATGTTTCCGCAACGTAACGGTTTCGGGGGCTATGCCGTCCGCTACCGCTGCCATGGGCAAATGCAACAATGGCTTGCGCCTCCGCCGGGATCGCAAGATCCGCATTTAACAGGGTACCACCCGCCGGAATCCGGACAGCCTTGATTTCAAGAACGGGGTTGTTTAACGGGCCAGCTGGCATGGGGATCTCTTCTCGCAATCATAATTTCATTGATGTGAAACCACGGAATTTTATTTTGTTGAAAGTCTTACGAGGTTTCCGTTCGCTTCCGAACATAGCCTGGAGCAAGGTTTTCATCCATGCTTTGTGGTCGAGCCTGAGCGATTCCGTCGGCATCGCACGACAGCAAAATTCGGAGAAATGGATGGAGACGTACGGAAATCATTGTCGCCCGCAGCTATGATGAAATAGCGATGCATTTAACGATGGATTCAAATGGCTTATTTAATGGGAAGGAGAGAGTACGAATGAAAACGATCTATCGAATTTATCCGGCGGTAGGAATCGCGCGCATCGGAAATAGCGAGACCGGCAATTTCCTAGGTCCGGAGTCTCCCGGAATTGTTCCGGAAGGACCGTATCGCGACAGCTCCTCGCCGGGAAAAATAAAGCCTCAAGCCGTTCGATTCCGAATCGATAAATTTATTCGCGACGAATTTGGCAAGGAGAGGCTCGACAGCGAAATTGTCCTGAATGCGAAGACCCGAATTACGTGGAGCGTGCATCTCGCCAACAGCAAGGCTGCGGGCGGGAATTTCCCTCTCCCGGAGGCCCGTCCTCTTCTCCCAGAAACGCCGGATACGACAGAGCGGGGCTGCTCGTGGATGCCTCATTACAATCAATATCCGGAAAAAACCAGGCGATTGGCCCCCTGAGTGGAGAGATCAATTTCATAAGGAACGGCAATATCGAGGGCAGCGCAAAGGTTACGCTTGGACGCCTCCTGACTGACGAAAAAGGGCGGCTGCATCGGCGCACCCTTCTTTCCCGGTATCGAGGTAACCTATGTCATCGCGCAGGCCGCAACCTATGAAGCACCATTCCGGATTAAACACACGCTTCCGGCCGGTTTCCTGACCGAGCGCATGGCATTGCCCTGGCAGGCCGACTTTCTGGCTTGCGGCGAACTCTGGTGGCCGGCACAGCGTCCTGTCGATGTGGTGACCGCCTCTGGCCAGATTCAGCCGTTTTCACGCGGCATACAGGACTATGGCGACATGGTCCGATGGTGGACAGAATTGGGCTTTGTCGTGAAGAAGGGCGAGAAATTCGTGGAGGACGAGCGGAACCTCATTGACGGCCAGTCTTGACGATTTTCCGGAGAGGTGGAGGCACGCATGCGGAATCAGACCTGCGGCTGCTTGAAAACGGAGGGATCAAGCTGGTATCTTTGAAGCAATTTGTAGAATTCGGTTCGGTTGCGCTTGGCCAGGCGTGCTGCCTGTGTCACATTGCCCCCCGTGATCTTCAGCACACGGACAAGATAATCTCTTTCGAAGCTCTTGCGCGCATCCTCGAAAGAAACGAGCTGTTCCTCTTCTTTGTGCATCGCATCATGCACCAGTACCGGCGAAATCAGGGGAGCGGTACTCAAGGCAACGCATTGCTCGACGACGTTCATCAGCTGTCTCACGTTGCCTGGCCATGAGGCACTTACCAGCATTTCCATCGCCTCCGGAGAAAAGCTGTTGATATTTTTATTGTATTTCGCAGAAAATATACTCAGGAAATAATTCGTCAGCAACGGAATATCCTCACGCCGCTGCGACAGGAGCGGGATGGTTAGCGCCACGACATCCAGCCTGTAATAAAGATCCTCGCGAAAGGTACCGCTGGAGATACCGGCCTTGAGATCACGGTGAGTTGCGGAAATAATGCGGACATCCACGGGAATCGACTGCGTGGACCCAACCGGGCGGGCGTGCCTTTCCTGGAGAACCCGTAATAATTTAACCTGGAGCAAAAGCGACATATCGCCAATTTCATCGAGAAACAGGGTCCCGCCTTCCGCCAGTTGAAACAGCCCCTTGTGATCCCGGACAGCCCCCGTAAAAGCTCCCTTGATGTGCCCGAACAGCTCGGATTCGAGTAATTGCTCCGGGATGGCCGCGCAATTTATCGCCACAAATGGATGATGACGGCGTTTGGATGCTTCATGGATGGCATGGGCAAATAATTCCTTGCCAACGCCGCTTTCTCCATAAATCAGGACACTTGCATCCCCTTCCGCGACCAGTCTTGCCTTGGTCAGAAGATCTTCCATCACGGCACTTTGCGTGATAATCCCCTTGCGCCACGATGCCTGTGATATCTCGTTCTGACCTGCGCCGGCCGGGACGAGCCTGAGCGCCTGGCTAATGTTGGCCAGCAGGGTCTTGCTGTCAAAAGGTTTGGCCAGATAGCCGAAGACTCCGCGCTGAACGGCCGCGACCGCATCGGGAATCGTGCCATGCGCCGTGAGAATGATCACCGGCAGCGTCGGCAGGGTGCGGTGGATATGCTCGAATAACGCCATTCCATCCATGCCGCTCATCTGCATGTCGCTGATGACCAGTTGCGGGCGTGACACATCCAGGTAATTGAGCGCCGCCTCTGCGCTTTGCACAGCCTCCGCCTTGTAGCCTGCAGCGTTAAGCCGGATCATGAGCAATTCAAGCAAATCTGTATCGTCGTCGACAATGAGGATTTTTGGATCGGAATCAGGCATGTTTTGCTGGGAGTCTAAAGTTCTCTGAGAAGGAGGTTTTTTTCCATTCTTTTAATGGCTTCAATCTGATTCTGTAGTGTCTCGACGCGCTTTTGTTCCTCTTTCAATTTCTGTGATAATTCATCAGCACTCTGGGTCAGGCGTTGTTGATCCGTAAGGAGGGTCGCCAGCAGGTTCCTGAAACTTTGTAAACCCGCTGCGGATTTCACGTCGCGCGGCCATTCATTGAGCAGGTAAAGCGCCGAGTTTATGTCGCGAAAGGGCGTATTCGGCATGATGAGCAGCAATATCAGTCTTGCCCGGTTCGCATCGCTTTTGTTCTGTACGAAATTCTGTTTTACCCTGTCGTACACCCGGCCAAGTTCCGCTGGCGGCTGCTTGCGCAAGGCATCGTAATATTGCATTATATCTTCCATCTGCCCAGTCACGACCAAATCGGATGACATGGGCGCCACGGGCGGCTGGATCTGCCGAATGATCGAGCACGAAGCCAGCAATGCCAGCATCGTGGCGGCCACGAGAACTCTTGCCGCCCCGCATGCGCAACTCATGGCGCTCCCTCCAGATCATGCATGGGTATGGTAACGCGGAAATGGGCGCCATTGCCGGCGTGCTGCACAAGCTCCATGCTGCCGCCGTGCGCCAGCGCGTATTCACGCGCGATGGATAGGCCCAGCCCCGTCCCGCGGACGTGGCTGTCGAGTACTCTCCGCCCTTGATAAAAGGGCTCGAATACCTTTTCGCGGTCCGCCTCGTCAACACCGGAGCCGGCATCCAGGATATCGAGCTGAACCGTCTCGTCTACCCTGATCGCCCTGATACTGATACACCCCCCCGGCGGGGAAAATTTCACCGCATTCGATAACAGGTTATCCACGATAATCTTGATTTTTTGTTCGTCGCAGTCGATGGTCAATTCCGGGCAAGAGAGCTCGATCCTCAGGCCCTTGCTCATCATCATCAAATTCTGGTCTTGCAATACCGCATCCAGAATTCTTGCCAGGTCCGCCGGATGTTTCACCAGCGCGGCCTTCTCGGTCTGAAGAGCGCTGTAACTCAACAACTCTTCGATGCGCCGCTGCAATTGTACGCTGTTACTGTG
>JBOIFK010000174.1:0-7585 GCA_050741585.1 Nitrosospira sp. | reverse complement strand
GAAGGATTCACCTGAGCATGTCGCAGCCATGCAAAATGCGGGAATTCCTGGTATCGACCTGGTAGTGGTGAATCTTTATCCTTTCAGCCAGACCGTGGCCCGTCCTGATTGCAGCCTGGAAGAGGCCATCGAGAATATCGACATTGGCGGCCCGGCCATGGTGCGAGCTGCGGCAAAGAATTATAGCAGTGTGGCGGTTGTTACCGATCCAAAGGATTACAGTCCGTTATTGGCCGAGATGAACTCAGCCGGGGGCGCGGTTGGGCAAGAATTTCGTTTTCAACTCGCTCGGAAGGCCTTCTCGCATACCGCCGCTTACGATGGCGCCATTAGTAATTATCTCACCTCAATGGATTCGGACGGGCAGCGACAGGCTTTTACCGAGTGCCTCAATCTTAATTTCAGTATTGCCCAGCACTTGCGTTACGGCGAGAATCCTCATCAGAAAGCGTCTTTCTACCGTGAACTTGCACCGGTCCCCGGCAGTCTTGCCAGTTATACGCAGCGGCAGGGTAAGGAATTATCGTACAACAACATCGCCGATGCGGATGCGGCGTGGGAATGCGTCAAGACCTTCGACTTGCCTGCCTGTGTCATCGTCAAGCATGCCAATCCCTGCGGGGTGGCCGTCGCCGATACACCGCTTGCCGCATACAAGCTAGCGCTTGATACCGATCCCACCTCGGCTTTCGGCGGCATCATCGCATTTAATCGCTTGCTGGATGGCGCTACGGCAGAAGCGGTGATCAAACAATTCGTCGAGGTGATTATTGCGCCGGAATTATCGGACGAGGCAAAACAGATTCTCGCCGGGAAAACCAGTGTGCGCGTGCTGACCCTGCCATTGCAGACAGGTGGAAATACCTTCGACTTCAAGCGTGTCGGTGGCGGGCTGCTGGTGCAAACACCGGACAATCTCAACGTCACTGCCGCGCAATTGGAAGTGGTGACCAAGGTGCAGCCGACGCCACTGCAATTACAGGATTTGCTGTTTGCCTGGCGCGTGGCGAAATTCGTCAAGTCCAACGCTATCGTGTATTGCGCGAACGGCCGGACGCTGGGGGTCGGCGCAGGGCAGATGAGCCGGGTCGATAGCGCCCGTATTGCATCGATCAAGGCCCAGAATGCAGGGCTTGCCCTTGCCGGTTCGGTGGTCGCCTCGGACGCATTTTTTCCGTTTCGCGACGGACTGGATGTCGTCGTGCAGGCAGGCGCCAGGGCGGTCATTCAGCCTGGCGGCAGCGTGCGCGACGAAGAAGTGATTGCTGCTGCGGATGAGCAGGGCGTAGCGATGGTATTGACTGGTGTGCGGCATTTCAGACATTGAATAGTTGCCAAAAACTATCCTTTCCAACATATAACTGCGATTCTATTCGCGTCTCTATGAGTTACAAATCTCTGATATGAAATTACTTGTAATCGGCAGTGGTGGCAGAGAACATGCCTTGGCGTGGAAGCTCCTTCAGTCCTCGCGCGCCATGCGCCCCATTAAGATATTTATTGCTCCCGGCAATGCCGGCACGTCGCTGGAAGACAGCTTTGAGAATCTTCCCATCACAGCGATTCCCGCGTTGGTGGAATTTGCCAGGAAGGAGTCCATTGCGTTTACGGTCGTCGGGCCGGAGGCGCCCTTGGCGGAAGGCATCGTGGACGTCTTCCGGGCAGCGGGACAGAAGATTTTCGGCCCGACCAGGCAAGCCGCGCAATTGGAAACATCCAAGGATTTTTCCAAGGCTTTCATGATGCGTCATGGCATTCCCACTGCCGCTTATGCCACCTTCGATTCCGCTGCTGAAGCCCACCATTACCTGGATCAGAAGGGTGCGCCTATCGTCGTCAAGGCCGACGGCCTGGCTGGAGGCAAGGGCGTGGTGGTCGCGACGACACTGGCGGAGGCCCATGCCGCCGTGGACACGATGCTGGTTGAAAACCAACTGGGCAATGCGGGAGCGCGGGTCATTATCGAGGAGTTTCTGGAAGGCGAGGAAGCGAGTTTCATCGTCATGTCTGACGGCCGCCACGTCTTGCCGCTTGCCACCAGCCAGGACCATAAGCGCCTGAAAGACGGTGACCAGGGGCCTAATACGGGCGGCATGGGGGCATATTCTCCCGCCCCCGTAATTACGCCCACGCTGCATGCCAGGATAATGCGCGAGGTCATCCATGCGGCGATGAACGGTATGGAAAAAGAAGGCGAAAGTTATACCGGTTTTCTCTACGCCGGGCTGATGATAGCGCCGGATGGCGGCATCAAGGTGCTGGAGTTCAATTGCCGCATGGGCGATCCCGAAGCCGAGGTCATCATGGCGCGCCTGAAAAGCGATTTGATAGCCCTGATGGAGCATGCAGTAAGCGGAACGCTCGACAAGGTAGAGGCCGAGTGGGATCGCCGCACCGCTCTGGGCGTGGTGATGGCGGCCCACGGATATCCCGGTTCGCCGCGCAGGGGAGACGTGATCCATGGCTTATCGGAACTGCCGCCCATGGCGGCGCTGGAAAAGGATTTTCATGTCTTTCATGCAGGCACAGACTTGGATGGCGAAAACCGCAAGGAAATCGTAACCGCGGGGGGGCGCGTGCTATGCGTGACCGCCTTGGCGGATGGCGTTAAATTCGCCCAGCGGCGGGCCTACGAAATCGCAGACCAAATTCACTTCGACGGCTGCCAGATGCGACACGACATTGGGCATTGGGCCATCAATAAGCACCGGAAATAGCTTTATGGAGCTCGCATGAGCGCAGCACAACAAGTTAAAGAATATTTCACCGGGCTTCAGGAACGCACTGTCGAGCGCCTTGAAAAGGTGGACGGCAAACGTTTTCGCCGCGATAAATGGGAACGCCCGGAAGGCGGCGGTGGATTAAGTTGCGTCATGGAAGAGGGTAATGTGCTCGAGCGCGGCGGGGTAAATTACTCGCATGTATTCGGCGGCGGGCTGCCGGCCTCGGCCACCGCTGCCCGGCCAGAACTATCGGGACGCTCGTTCGAGGCAATGGGCGTATCGCTCGTGCTGCACCCGCGCAACCCATATGCGCCCACGGTGCACCTGAATGTGCGTTTTCTGGAAGCACACAAGGCAGGTGCCGAGCCGGTATGGTGGTTTGGTGGCGGAATGGATTTGACCCCCTATTACGGGTTTGAAGAGGACGCCATACACTTCCACCAAACCTGTAAAAATGCATTGCAACCGTTCGGCGACGACTATCATCCACGTTTCAAGAAATGGTGCGATGAGTATTTTTACCTGAAGCACCGCAAGGAGCCTCGCGGGATCGGTGGTATTTTCTTCGATGACTTGAGCAAACCGGATTTTGATAGCTGCTTCAATCTGACCAAAAGCGTCGGCGATCATTTCCTGCCCGCCTATGCGCCGCTCCTGGAGCAGCGCCTTGATACGCCTTATGGCGAGCGAGAGCGTGACTTCCAGGCATACCGCCGTGGGCGCTACGTGGAATTCAACCTGGTGTGGGACCGTGGTACCTTATTTGGATTGCAATCGGGTGGCCGCACCGAGTCCATCCTGATGTCGTTGCCGCCCATCGTGAAATGGCGTTATGACTGGAAGCCTGACGCTGGAAGCGTGGAAGATAAGCTTTATACCGATTTCTTGATCGGCAAGGATTGGATTTGACGGGGCTTAGCGTGTCCTCCGTGCCAGCGTTCGCCGAAATGCTTGGTAAAATTGCCCGTTCGTTGTCGCTTCTCGGCTAACGTTAATATTATGCTGCCGTTTTTTGTTATAAAATAACGCGCAACAATCGGGGACGTAGCTCAGCTGGGAGAGCGTCGCGTTCGCAATGCGAAGGTCGGGAGTTCGATCCTCCTCGTCTCCACCATTTAGATGTCCTAGCAAGTCCACAAAGTCCGCGCCACGCGGGCTTTTTCATTGATTTTGCGTCCTAACATGCCCACCCCTGTTCTATTGAATCCAGCGCTCAAAGTGGGCATAATTTGACCCCAATGCCATTTGATGCCCCAAAGATATTCTCCATGAAATTAAACGATTGGCGGTGCGCAAAGCCAGGCCTGAAGCCAAGCCGTACAAGATGGCGGACGGTGGAGGCATGTTGCCTTGAAGTGATGCCTAGCGGGCTGGCCTACACAGGCATGTATCGTCAAGGGCATTACATCGTGAATACTGCTGGGGAGTCCCACAAAAGCCCCACTTTTACTATAGGAACAGTTGTTGTACTCCTTTACAAGTTAATAAAGATGGTTATCAGCAGACAAGGTGGAGTGCCAAAATGAGGTATTTGGCAGCAATGTTAATAGCAATCTTTTCCACAAGCTCAAGTGCGGAATGGGTGCAATTTGCACTTGGCACCACCGGACCTGCTTATTACGATGACAGCAAAATAAAGGACTTGGGAAACGGTATTGTTTCCATATGGGAAAAATTTGTGGTAACAGATGATATTTTAAAAAAATCAATTGCAGTGGACCCTTCTTTTAAGGACTACGCCTACACCGTAACTAGGGGAAATATAAATTGTAATGAACATAAGTTTGCTAGGACGGCTATGTATGCCTATGGTAAAAACGGAGCTCCTATTCTTTCATATTCTTATCCAGAAAAAGATATTAAATACATAGACATAGTCCCGAATAGCATGGGGGAAGAATTAATGAGACTTTTATGTCCGGAGAAATGAAAGGCCCAGGTTTGATGTGCCCCGGCAGTAGTGCCAAGGTTGTTCTAGCAAAGTTCAATTAAAAATTAGCTACTTTCTCTTTCACAGCCCGTTTGCATACGGCAGTTGGCTGCGAACTCCGCCGGAGTTTGGTCATTCAGTGCGCTGTGTGGCCTATGCTCATTATCGTCGCGCCGCCAGCCAGCGATCCGAACCCGTGCCTCTGCAAGGCTGGTAAACCCGTGGTCGTTCAAACACCCGTCATGAAAGCGACCATTGAAGCTTTCAATGTATGCATTCTGCGTCGGCTTTGACCCTACCCCACAAAACAGCCGAGGCTATTTTGTGGGGTAGGGTCAGCTTACCGAGGGGGCGGAACGCGATCTCGAGACGATTCATGGCTATATTGCAGAGCTTGACTCGCGCAACAGTGCTGACGCCATGCTCGCCCCTGCCTCAAAAGAGAATCGAGGGCAGGAAAGCGCCCGAGGGTTGTAGAGGCCGAGGCTCATCAACGTCATGGGTTGCACGACGCGAAGTCCGTGCTGCAAGCACCATCGGAACAGTTCGCTATTGCGCGTGGGCAGGAGAAATCCTGGGCTCGCAAAAGCGTCCGCAGCCCCGATGAGGGCCTTAAGGTCTTCATTGTTTTCTCCCACCGTATGCCCGAAGAACCCGATTAAGGTAGTGTAACCTGAGATGCGGCCAGCATACTCGACGATGATGGCGGTGCCTTCCTGGATTGCATGATGCAACTCCTGGCCTCGATCATGGCCGTGGATGTTCTGACAGAGGCGATTGCAGGCATCCATATCCCTATCGTGCGCCGACCGGACGGTATAACCGGGAATGTCGAGCCGCAGCGGCGGCCCCTGCATGACCGCCAGCGGTTCCCGCACTTCGAACCCGAGCTTGGTATAGAGGGAAAGGGAGCGATTATGAAAAGCGGCTTGTACCAGGCGCACTCCGGCGAACCGTTTCTGTCGGGCACGATCCAATACGTTTTCCATCAGACACCGGCCGATGGTACTGTTCTGGACGTCCGGGGCGACCGTTATTGGGCCTACCCCTGCAATGGCCGCGCCTTCCAACAGGAAATTGCTGCCCACGATCCGCCCTTCGCTCTCGGCGACTACCGAGTATACGTCGGGGCGGGACAACAATGATGACAAGAGGCCGGACGCTGCCTCGGGCGAGGGGAAATCCGGAGGGAAATTATGCTGCTCGGAAATTGTCTTGAACGCTTCGTAGCAGATCATCCCTGCGATCTCCGCGTCCGGGAGACAGCCTGTTCGTAAGTTGAAATGCATGCTCATTTCCTTCCTGTCAATTTATCTATAATCGCTTAGCGGCCTGCCGCACGACGACGATTCAGCGTACAAATCGCATTTGGCCCTTCGGGACTAAACTGATGCTGTGGGTGTCCTTTGCAGTCAACAGTCGCATCGGCGCATGTTTAATGCATCTTCTAGCAAGGAATCGCCAGTCAATAGGTGGATGGTCAGCTGGAGCCCGAGCATTTTTGCGGAAACGTAATAAGTGTTGTCACTTCTCCCAGCGGCACGTTTGAAATTCTCGTCATTCGACAGCGGGCTCATTTAATTTTATACCATCGAGAGCATGCCGAAGGCCGTCGTCCTGCTCAAGCGAACCCTCTAAGGGCGGCAGCGGCCAAACCGTAGATCAGCACGGCCAACAGAATCACCATGGCAAAACCCAGGTGAATCGCCAGCAAGGTAGCGAGGACGGCACCCACCACCGAAGCGAAACCATTGATCGCCCAGGCCCAGGGGATGGTTTCCTGCGCCGTGCGCGCCAGCCGCATGATGCCAGTAGGAAAAGGGACGCCCATGCACACCGCCAGTGGCGCGATCAATGCCACGGAAATCGCTATTTTTGCCGCATTGGGTAAATGGATGAGCGCATGGAACAGGCCCGGCAGGGTGGCGAGATAGAGTAGCGATAAGGCGCCGATCACCACTACTGCCAGGATGACGTGCTTGCTGCCCACCGCCCGCTTATGCCACCGTTCGGCCAGCCAGCTTCCCGCGGCGGCGAATACCAGGAACGCGCATAACACGACCGCCACGGCGTGTAAAGGATGAGCCAGAAACAGCACAAATTTCTGGATGAAGGCGATTTCCATGAACATGAACGCCAAGCCGATGGCGAGAAAATACAGGGCCACCCGCCCCGTCGGCAGGGTGCGCCGGCAGCGCGACACGGCCAGCGGCGCCAGGATCAGGAGAACACTTGCTGCAAACGCCTGTATCAGCGTCGCCACTAGCAGCGGATAGCTCCAGTCGAGAAGCGGCATACCTCCTTGCTCGCGCAGGGCAAATAACTCTGCGGCTGCGCTCCATTTGAAGAAACGGAAAAAATGAGGCTGATCGTCGGTCGCCGGCTCGATATAGAATTTGTATCGATCGAGGAAGGTCTGCCGCTCGGAACCCAGGAGCGCTACAGCGCCCTCGAAGAAATGGGGCTGCTCCAGCAGGTTATAGCGATTCGCCTCGTCAGCGCGCATCCCCGGGTGGTAAGCCAGGTCGAAAGAACGCGTGCGGCTGAATTCCTTGACTGCTGCGATTTCCGCCGGCGTGAAATCGCTGTTCTTCACCAGCAGCGTGACGGTCTTCCAGCCCCGTATCATCACCAGTCGCGCGGCGGGGTTGGTCACACCGCTTTTTTCCAAGGCAACCACTGCCGTGGCAAAGAGTTTCAGCGCATCGCGCGGCGGCAGCGTGAGCCAGCGGGTGATAGCCAGCACGCCGCCCGGAGTGAGGCGGCTCACATAGGTCTGGAGTGCCTCCACCGTGTAGAGATAGCTTTCGCTCAAGCCATATAATCCGGCTGACGCGACGCCAAATGAATCCAGCAGTGCGACCTGGATCAGATCATAGCGATCATGGCTGGCGCTGACGAAGCCACGCGCCTCGGCTTCATGCACATGCAC
>JBOIFK010000173.1:0-3020 GCA_050741585.1 Nitrosospira sp. | reverse complement strand
CCACCGCACAGCACAACCTGCTCACCGAACAGATCGGTTTCAGTCTCCTCGCGGAAGTTGGTCTCAATGACGCCGCCGCGCGTGCCTCCGTTAGCCGCAGCGTAGGAAAGTGCCAAGTCGCGCGCTTTGCCAGATTTATTCTGATGCACCGCAATCAGCGAAGGCACGCCCCCGCCCTGCAGATAGGTTGAGCGCACTAAATGGCCAGGCCCCTTGGGCGCAATCATGATGACATCGAGGTCCTCGCGTGGCGATACCTGGCCATAATGAATGTTGAAGCCATGGGCAAATGCAAGCGCGGCATTCTTCTTGAGGTGGGGTTCGATCTCCGATGTGTAAACAGCGGCGATCTGCTCATCCGGCAGCAGTACCATCACGATATCCGCATCCTTGACGGCTTCTGCTATTTCCTTGACGGTAAGACCAGCCTTCTCAGCCTTGGCCCAGGATGCTCCATCCCTGCGCAGACCGACGGTGACTGCCACGCCAGAGTCGTTCAAGTTATTGGCATGCGCATGGCCCTGCGAACCGTAGCCCACAATGGTTACCTTCTTGTCCTTGATGAGCGACAAATCGGCGTCCTTATCATAATAAACGTTCATAGTTTCCTTTCTTAAATTAGAAGCGCGCCAAGGATTATTCTGGTAAGCGCCCCCCCGCCGCCTCAAAGATCAATCAGATACCGCTATATTTTTAATATCCGCTCACCGCGACCGATGCCCGAAGCCCCGGTACGCACCGTTTCCAGAATCACGCCACGTTCCATGGCCTCAAGAAATGCGTCGAGTTTTGAACCCGTCCCGGTCAATTCGATGGTGTAGGATTTATCGGTGACATCGATAATGCGGCCACGAAAAATATCGGCCATGCGCTTTATCTCTTCCCGATCTTTGCCGACCGCGCGCACTTTTATCAGCATCAATTCACGCTCAATGTGGTCGCCGTCACTTAAATCCACGACTTTGACCACTTCGATAAGTTTATTCAGTTGCTTGGTAATTTGCTCAACCACATCATCCGACCCGACGGTAACCAGCGTCATGCGGGACAAAGTTGGATCTTCGGTGGCCGCCACGCTCAACGACTCGATATTGTAACCGCGCGACGAGAACAGGCCGGCCACACGCGATAAGGCACCCGCTTCGTTTTCCATCAACAAGGAAATGATATGTCGCATTTTTTAACCCGAGTCTGGCAGTTGCAGCGAGCTCACCAAAAAGGTGAAGGTGAAGTGATGCAAAAGGTCGTTGTGAATCATCTGTTAAATTGAAATTGAAAAAAAGAGGCGGTCAACTGCCGGAGTAGAGTTATACCAGAATCATTTCAGAGAGGCCTTTGCCGCCCGGCACCATCGGAAAAACATTCTCGGTCTGATCGGTAATGAAGTCCATGAAGACCAATCGGTCCTTAAGCTTGAACGCCTCCTTTAACGCGCCTTCGACATCGCCAGGCTGGTCGATTTTCATGCCGACATGACCATAACTCTCGGCCAATTTGACAAAATCCGGTAGTGCATCCATATAAGATTCAGCATACCGGTTCCCATGGAAGTATTCCTGCCATTGCCGCACCATTCCCATGTAGCGATTGTTCAAGTTAATAATCTTGAGCGGCAGGTTATACTGTTTGCAGGTAGACAGTTCCTGTATACACATCTGGATGCTGGCCTCGCCGGTAACACAAGCCACCGTCCCCCTGGGGTTGGCGAACTGCACACCCATGGCTGCGGGGAAACCGAAGCCCATGGTGCCCAGGCCGCCGGAATTGATCCAACGGCGCGGCATGTCGAACTTGTAAAACTGGGCTGCCCACATCTGATGCTGGCCGACATCCGAGGTAATGAAGGCGTTTCCCTTGGTTGCCTTATAGAGCCTTTCAATCACCATCTGCGGCTTGATGATCGGGCTTGCACGATCGTACTTGAGACAATCGCGTGCGCGCCACAAATCGATTTGCGTCCACCAGGCATCAATGGCGGTCTGGTCAGGTTTTTCCCGGCTGGCCTGAAGCAGTTTTATGAGTTCATCCAATACATCTGGAACGCTGCCGACGATGGGGATGTCTACCTTGACGCGCTTGGAAATGGACGAAGGATCAATATCGATGTGTATGATCTTGCGATCTTCGTTAAAGAAGTGCTTGGGGTTGCCGATTACGCGGTCATCGAAACGGGCGCCAATCGCCACCAGCACATCGCAATGCTGCATCGCCATATTGGCTTCGTACGTACCATGCATTCCCAGCATCCCGACAAATTGCTTGTCGGTTGCAGGATAGCCCCCCAACCCCATCAATGTGTTGGTACAGGGAAAACCGAGTGTCCGCACCAGATCAGCCAATCGTGCAGCGGCATCGCTCAGAATGATGCCGCCACCCGTATAGATCATCGGACGCTTGGCTTCCAGCATCAGTTGCACCGCTTTTTTGATCTGTCCGGAGTGCCCCTTGGTGACGGGATTGTAGGAGCGCATACTGACACTTTCCGGATAGACAAAAGCGGTTTTCTGTTGACTCACGTCCTTTGGAATATCCACCAGCACCGGGCCGGGACGGCCGGTTGAAGCAATGTAAAACGCCTTCTTAATGGTAATGGCAAGCTCGGCGACATCTTTCACCAGAAAGTTATGCTTAACGCAAGGACGCGTAATGCCAACCGTATCCACTTCCTGAAATGCATCCAGCCCGATAGCATGGGTGGGCACCTGTCCGCTGATGATGACCAGCGGAATTGAGTCCATATAGGCGGTAGCGATGCCGGTAACGGCATTCGTCACGCCGGGGCCTGATGTTACCAGCGCGACCCCTACTTTATTACTGGAGCGGGAATAGCCGTCCGCCGCGTGCACTGCCGCTTGCTCATGCCGCACCAGGATGTGCTTAACCTTGTCCTGCTTGAACAGTTCGTCATAAATATACAGCACGGCACCTCCGGGATAGCCGAAAAGATAATCTACCCCTTCTTTCTGCAAACAACGCACCGTGATCTCAGCGCCGGTTAATTCCGTGCTCATGCTTTATTG
>JBOIFK010000172.1:0-5031 GCA_050741585.1 Nitrosospira sp. | reverse complement strand
CCAAAGCACGCACCGAGCTCGAACAACTCCTCGCCACCCATAAGCATTTCCCACAAATCAATGATGCCAAATCATTGCTCAATCAGCTCTGATTACACATTTAGCCGACAGGCAGCGCACTGCGTGGAAAACTTATGAGCAAGTCTCGCCCTCGCATGGGTGCGACAACGACTTTGCCGGGCTAAGCAAAAGGCGAGGACACGGATGACCGGTCCCTTCGCCAGGAGCCCGGAAAACAGGCTGCCCGCAGTACGTCCCACGTGATTTCATAGGCTTTGACCCGCCCCCTGGATCAGGTTTTATCGTCCGTTTCTTTATCTGCCAACCACATCATCCAGCGTGGTGTCAGGGATGGATACATCGGCTTTCAGGTTTGACGCGGAGGCTTCACGCCAGATGCGTTGCAACGCATCCCACATGCTGGTACGCACAGTCTTCAAATAAAGCGTGTTATCGCTCAAACCATTCACAAGACGACGCTGGGCCTTGCCAAGATTATGATAGGGCAAGCTCATGAAAAGATGATGCGTCGCATGATACCGCAGACCAACCGGAGCCCATAAGGCGGTAATGAACAAGTTCCCCGGCACATTGATGGAGTCGAGGTATTGCTCGGCAAACTCCATCTGGTGATCACCGGGGTTGCGGTAAGCATGCGCGCTAAGTGTACGTAACGAATTTATAAAAAAGATGACCATTGCGATTGCATACCAGAGAACAAGCGCCTTATAAGTCAGGATGTCCAATGCGATGCAAAAGACGGCTGCTGTTACAAAGACGAAGGCAGCAAACTCTTGCAAACGCCAGTGTTTATCATTGCGGATGGCATTTTCTGCACGTTTATAGCTCATATCGATCGTGAGAGAGGATGCCCGTTCCCAGATAAACTTGCGCAGCGGCGGAATCAAGTATGACAGAGGCGTGAGAAGGAGAAAACGGATGATAAAGAAAAACGGCAAAAGGAACGACAGCAATACATAGCCGATCATCGCCGACGGTTTCAGGGTTGCGAAGGGAATGTATTCGCCGTCCTTGCTGGTGCCATAGACGTCCGGCTTGTGATGATCGCTATGCACCCCGTCATAGGTAAAGGAGGGAATCAGTAATGGTATGCCGCAAATAACATTCCATGCCAGACGGAACAACTTGAACGTACCCTTTTTCAGGTGCGCCAGCTCATGAATGAAAATAGCCGCACGATAAAGGGCGAAGGTAGCAACGATAACACTGCCAAGCTGCCAGGCGGAAAACAGCGGCGTGGACACAGCAATCACAAAGGCAGCCCACCCCAGTGAGATATGAAAAAGAAAATCGATCCAGTAAATCCAGGGATTTGGCGTCATCAGGTCGCGGACAAGGCTATGTGCCTCGCGCAATGGAAATTTCTGGCCAGCTGTCATTTCTCTCATCTCGCAGATCCCTGTCAGTTCGTTCGCTTCAGGTTGAATTAAACTTGCTTACAGTCGTTAATAATTTCTTGTGGATTAATTTATCAGTGGTCCGACCCGACAATATACCAGCCTGAGTCTGTTTGCATATCGTCCATCGCAGCGAGCCCTTGTGAATTAGCGGGATCGGGGTCACGCAAATACCTCGGCATCAGCGAGTCTCGCTCCTTGCCTATCTTTGTCTGAAACGATGGGCGGTGCGCCATTACTGATTGGCCAGGAGATGGCAACCGCAGGATCGTTCCATGCAAGGCTGCGCTCAAAGTCAGGAATGTAGTAATCGCTGGTTTTGTACAGGAAATCGGCACTGTCGCTCAGCACGTAAAAACCATGGGCAAATCCGGGTGGCACCCATACCTGACGGTAGTTATCTTCAGTTAACTCCACCCCGACCCATCGGCCAAAGGTCGGAGAAGATTTGCGGATATCTACGGACACGTCAAATACCGCACCACGCACTACGCGCACCAATTTTCCCTGGGGCTGCCGAATCTGGTAGTGGAGGCCACGCAGCACATCTTTGGCCGAGCGGCTGTGATTATCTTGCACGAAGTTTACGTCAAGCCCGGTGACCTGGTTGAAATTTTTCTGGTTGAAACTTTCAAGGAAAAACCCCCGGCTGTCACCGAAGACTCTGGGTTCAATAATCAGCACGTCAGGGATGGAGGTGGGGATCGCTCTCATACAACCATTCGCTCCTTCAATAGGCGCAATAAATACTGGCCATAGCCATTTTTGGCCAGCGGATGCGCAAGTTTCTCAAGCTGTGCGGTGCTGATGAAACCCTGACGGTAGGCGATTTCTTCGGGGCAGGCAACCTTGAGACCTTGGCGGTGTTCGATGGTTTCAATGAAATTGCTGGCTTCGATCAGGCTTTCGTGCGTGCCCGTATCCAGCCATGCGAAGCCACGGCCCATAATCTCCACGCTGAGTTGATCGCGTTCCAGGTAGATGCGGTTAACATCGGTTATTTCAAGCTCGCCACGCGCGGAAGGCTTGAGTTTGCTGACAATATCCACGACCTGGTTATCGTAGAAATACAGGCCTGTGACAGCATAGTTGCTCCTGGGCTGAAAGGGCTTTTCTTCCAGTGAAGTCACTCGATTATGGGCATCAAAAGCAACGACGCCATAACGCTCAGGGTCCTGTACATGATAGGCAAATATGGTTGCACCTTCCGGCTTTGCCATGGCGCGTCCCAATTGCATCTGCAGATCGTGACCATAAAAAATGTTATCACCGAGCACTAGCGCGCTGGAACTATCCTTAATAAAATGCCTGCCGATGGTGAAGGCGTGGGCCAGCCCATCCGGACTGGGTTGTACGGCATACTGCAAACTCAATCCCCAGTCGCTTCCATTACCCAGGAGCTGCTCGAAACGCGGTGTGTCTTGCGGGGTAGAGATGACAAGAATGTCGCGAATGCCCGCCAACATGAGGGTGCTCAGGGGATAATAGATCATCGGCTTGTCGTAAATAGGCAGAAGTTGTTTGGAAACTGCCTTGGTCACGGGATATAGCCGCGTGCCGGAACCACCGGCGAGAATGATCCCCTTGCGCTGGGTCATGATTGCTTCTCAAGAGTTTCGGTAAGCATGCGCGCCACGCCAACTTGCCACAAGGGCAAGGTCAGGTCGAAGGTGCTCCGCAGTTTGTGGGTATCCAGGCGCGAGTTTCCGGGTCTCTGTGCGGGTAAGGGAAAGGCACTGGTTGGCACGGGGAGAATGCTTTCTGGCGCAACCTTCAGTCTGACCGCCGCTTGACGAGCTAAGTTCAATACAAAAAACGCGTAACCGTACCACGAGGTTTCCCCTGCCGCAACCAGATGGTAGAGGCCCGAAATCTCCTGTTCCTGCCGTTGCAAGGCTGTACGAATAACGTGGGCGGTGACATCCGCCAGCAGATCGGCACCGGTAGGTGCGCCGATCTGGTCGTTGATGACGGTGAGGCACTCGCGTTCCTGGGCAAGCCGCAACATGGTTTTTGCGAAATTCCCGCCGCGTGCAGCAAAAACCCAACTGGTGCGAAAGATCAGATGACGGCAACCCGAGGCCAGAATGGCTTTCTCGCCCTCGAGCTTGGTGGCGCCATACACGCTCAGGGGGCCGGTAGCATCGGTTTCCAGCCAGGGTTTGCTTCCACTGCCGTCGAACACGTAATCGGTAGAATAATGAACCAGCCAGGCGCCGAGCTCCCGCGATTCCCGGGCAAGCATAGCGGGAGCCAGGGCATTGATAACGCGGACCCGTTCCGGCTCGCTTTCAGCTTTGTCTACGGCAGTATACGCGGCGGCATTCACGATCACATCGGGTGCAACCGCGCGAATAGTTTGCGCAATGCCATCAAGACGGTTGAAATCGCCACATAGCTCCTGGCTATCGGCATCCAGCGCCACCAGTTCTCCCAAAGGCGCAAGACTGCGCTGCAGTTCCCAGCCCACCTGTCCGCCTTTACCAAATAACAGCATTCTCATCAGATGTGCCCTTTGTAATTCTTTTCAACCCAGGTTCGGTAGGCCCCAGACTGTACATTGCTGACCCAGGAGGGATTATCCAGGAACCACTGCACTGTCTTGTGAATACCAGTTTCAAAAGTCTCGGCAGGCTTCCAGCCCAGTTCGCGCTCAATCTTGCTTGCATCGATTGCATAGCGGCGGTCATGGCCAGGACGGTCCGTGACGAAAGTAATGAGGCTACGGTAGGGTCCCATCACTAAAGGCCTTAGTGCATCCAGCAATGTGCAGACTGTATGCACGATGTCGATGTTAGGTTTCTCATTCCAGCCACCTATATTATAGGTTTCTCCAGGGGTACCCGCTTCCAGCACCCGGCGGACGGCGCTGCAATGATCTTTCACATATAGCCAGTCGCGGATCTGCTGACCATCGCCGTACACAGGCAACGGCTTCCCCGCCAGAGCGTTGACGATGATCAATGGCACAAGTTTCTCAGGAAACTGATACGGTCCATAGTTGTTGGAGCAATTGGTAGTGACCGCAGGCAAGCCGTAAGTGTGATGGTATGCACGCACCAAGTGGTCACTCGCAGCTTTGCTTGCCGAATAAGGACTATTAGGCTCGTAACGATGGGTTTCATTGAAGGCTGGCTCATCCTTGGCCAAAGAGCCATAAACCTCGTCCGTGGAAACGTGAATGAAACGGAAATCCCGCTTTGCTTTCCCATCTAATCCATTCCAGTAAGCTCGCCCGGCTTCAAGCAGCCGGAAGGTACCTACGATATTAGTCTGGATGAAGTCCTCCGGGCCATGAATTGAGCGGTCTACATGGCTCTCAGCAGCAAAATTGATAATGGCGCGGGGTTGATAACGTGCGAACAAGCTGGCTACGAGATCAGAGTCACCGATATCCCCACGCATGAAGATATGACGCTCATCTGCCGCCAGCGCTGCGAGGTTCTCCAGGTTACCCGCATAGGTAAGTACGTCGAGATTGACAATTGCCTCGTCGGATTGATTTAGCCAATCCAGCACAAAATTCGCGCCAATGAACCCGGCGCCACCCGTTACTAGAATCATTTGCCATCCTCGAGTTTTCTATTTTTCGATTGTAAATGCAGGGGAACGC
>JBOIFK010000171.1:0-5617 GCA_050741585.1 Nitrosospira sp. | reverse complement strand
CTGAAACAGAGCCTACTTTTCATTATGGCGGCTGGAACAGAGTGAAACGAGGCAAGAAGTAGAACGGTGTGTAAAAGCCATCGCACCCATCATCCATCGCGATTTAAATTGGAAAATCGCATGTCTCCTGAAAAACCACTCGTTCTTATCACCGGTTCAGAAGGCCGGATCGGCAGAGGGATTGCCGCAGCACTGGGCGATAACTATACGATTGTCGGTTTCGAGCAGAAATGTGACGATAATCACAATTGCATTACCGTCGACATCTCGTCCGATGAAGCAATGGCCGGCGCAAGCGCGCAATTACGGCAGCGCTATGGCCGACGGATTGCATCTGTCATTCATCTGGCCGCCTTTTACGATTTCTCCGATGAGCCGAATTCTTTATATGATGAAGTCAACGTTCAGGGAACGCTGCGCCTGCTGAAGGCACTTGAATCGTTCGACGTCGAGCAGTTCGTATATGCAAGCACCATGCTGGTGCATGCGCCGACAAAGCCAGGCCTGCCAATCAATGAAGAGGGGCCGCTAGAGCCAAAATGGCCTTACCCGCAATCCAAGGCAGCGGCGGAAAATGAGATTCGCGCCCGCCATGGACGCATACCGATAGTGATATTGCGCCTGGCCGGAGTCTATACCGATTGGGGGGAAGTGCCGTCACTGGCTACTCAAATTCAGCGCATTTATGAGCGGCAGATGCAGAGCCACGTATTTCCCGGGAATATATCGCATGGACAGTCATTCGTGCATTTGGATGATGTCGCTCATGCATTTCGCCAGACAGTCGAACGGCGTACTCACTTGCCTGACGAAATTACGATGCTGATCGGCGATCCCATCACGGAAAGCTATGAAGGATTACAGAACTTGGTGGGTCAACTGGTTCATGGTGAAGCCTGGAGTACGCATGAGGTTCCAAAAACAGTTGCGGTGGCCGGCGCATGGCTGCAGAACAAAATGGAAGATGTCATTCCCGATGCCATTGACCGCGGTGTCGAGCCCTTCGTCAAACCTTTCATGGTGGCCCTGTCTGACGATCATTTTGAACTGGATATTTCACGCGCCAGGAAGCTGTTAAATTGGCGGCCCCGGCATACACTGCGCGAAACGTTGCCGAAAATTATCGGCCATTTAAAACGCAGCCCGGGCGCGTGGTATAAGCGCAATAAAATTCCTCTTCCACTGTGGCTGGAAAGTATTGAAAATAGCCCCTTTCCGAATCTGACGCTGATCGATGACAGCCACAAACAGGAGCATAGTGAGCACTTGCAAACCCTGTGGTGCCATTTTGCCAACATAGCGTTGGGATGGTGGCTGGTGTCAAGTCCGTTTATTTTCGGGCTTGCGGAGTCGTGGATGGTAGCCGAGGCGCTCACCTCTCCTACACAGCGCGGGCTGGCGCTCTCGTCCACGTGGATGACCGCGAGCGATGTCGTTACGGGCTTGCTGATCGTGATCTTCGGGTTGCTGTCGCTGTCGCGCGACTACGGCTGGGCACGCTGGATCACTGCGCTTCTGGGTACATGGCTGTTGTTCGCGCCGCTCGTTTTCTGGACCTCAAGCGCGGCAGCGTATGCTAACGACACCTTAATTGGGGCACTCGTCATACTTTTTGCGGTAGGCGTGCCCTCCGCAGCCGGCGTCAGTCCGATTGCCCGTATGACAGGACCGGATGCGCCGCCAGGCTGGAGCAGCAATCCTTCCACGATGATCCAACGAATTGCGGTGGTGGCGCTTGCCTTTGTGGGCCTGTTTCTTTCACGTTATATGGCGGCATTTCAGCTGGGGCATATCGACAATGCATGGGATCCGTTCTTTGGTGACGGTACCGAACGCATCGTTACTTCAAGCGTATCCGAGGCATGGCCAGTCGCGGATGCGGGGCTGGGCGCTACGGTCTATGTACTGGAAATTGTCACCGGCATCATCGGCGGCAGCCGGCGTTGGCGCACGATGCCCTGGATCGTGCTGTTCTTCGGAATATTGATTGTGCCGTTGGGTGCGGTCAGTATTTTCTTCATCATTATCCAGCCCATCGCAATCGGCACTTGGTGCACGCCGTGCCTGGTCGCGTCGTTAGCCATGCTACTACAAATTCCCTATTCACTCGATGAGATCCTGGCAACGCTACAGTTTATGAAAGACCGGCGACAAAAGGGAAAATCGTTATGGCATGTATTGTGGCACGGAGATACCATGGAAAACGGCAGCACTGATGAGTCGGTCGGCTTTGACGCGCCGCCTATGACCGTACTGCGGGAGATAATGCAAAGTGGCGTTATCTTTATGTGGACGATGTGGGTCAGCGTTGCCATTGGCATTGCACTGATGCTCACACGCGTCATTTTCGATACCGAAGGCACGGCTGCAGATAGCGATCACGTCATAGGAGCGCTTGTGATTACATCCTCGATCATGGCAATGGGTGAAGTTGCGCAGCCGTTACGCTTTGTCAACATTTTATTTGGTGCGTGGCTGATTGCGGCGCCATGGCTGTTGACGGGATATTCTGGCCTCGCCGGTGCGGCGGATGTTATTGCCGGAGTATTATTGATTCTGCTTGCATTGCCGCTCGGCCCGATCCATAGCCATTATGGCGCATGGGATCGCTGGATGTCGATCAGCGTAAGGAAGAAACACTGATCCTCAGTCCGGCAACAGTGGACCGCTCGTTTTTCAACTCGAGGCTAGTGTAGTGAGTCAAAAATATCGCTACCTAAAATGACCAGATTGGCGTCAGACAAGGCGCGAGGAGGCGCATAGTGATTCATATGCAATGACGAGAACGCAGTATGGCGACAATCTGGTCATTTTTAATATTCCCTCCCGGTTTATTCATTTGAATCGGTTATGTAACGATATCTCTGACTCCTACACTAGGATCAGCAATAATTTTATACAATTAAATGGATTCCTCAATGCGGGAACACGGAAAAATTGGAATACCGCTGTCTTTGTAGATATAGCCGGCTGATATATACGCTCCGATGTTTTTCCCACCGGCCGCATGAATTCCGCTTTCCAGAAAATCGAATGCGAATCAAGGTATCAGCATATCCGGGGAAATGCTGGTGCGTAGCACCATTTCCACAATGCCTCCCTTCGTTTTGTGACTGAACCACCACACTGCACCTTTCCGCACGCTCCATTCCGCCGGATCGCCGGACATAAGCAAAGCCGCAACTTCTCCCAGCGTGGGCTGATGGCCCACCACCACAACCGCACCTTTAGCATCCGGCCAGCCGGCAGCAGTGAGAACTGCTTTCGCGGAGACGCCAGGTCCAATTTCCCTGACGGTTTCGAAATTGTCGTCAAGCGCTGCTGCAGTCTGCTGGGTACGCTTGGTCGGACTGACGATAATGCGTGTATGTTTTGGTAATCTTGGTTTTAGCCATTCAGCCATGACTTGTGCTTGCTTTAATCCCTTATCGGTAAGTTTGCGTGCGCTATCGGGCACTCCATCCTCGGCTTCGGCGTGACGCCATAGTATGAATTCCACTATTTGCTCCTGCGGTAAAATCGTTAGGCTATATTAACCTGACGATGATCATTGTGGAAGGCAGCATCTGCTCACGTGCGCTGCAGCGATAATACGATACTTAGCGGCGAGCTTCGGGGCAGACGGAGCGAAGGTATCGGCTCGACGATGAATGAATGACTCTAAAGAGAGGGCGTACTGATGTTCATCTCGGCCACGGACATCCGAATCAGTCGCTTCTTTGCGGTAGCGGGAAATGAATAGTGAATAGGGCAGAAATGACGGGCTTATCCGCCCGTCATTTTCCGCAATTAGGACTTCAACGCTGAAATCGGGGCGCCAAAGTTGATGTGGAAAGGTGCTCCGTTGATCACGATTGCCGGCACCGACTTGACGCCAGCCGCTTCTGCGGCCGCAATTTGATCCGCATGCTCGCCGAGATGGACGAGTTTCACATCGTAGCGTTCGGAATCCAACGCATCAGCAATCTGATGCTCGGCTTCGACACATACGGGACAACCAGCGTGATAAAAGGTAGCAGGTGTTTTCATAGTCGATATCTCCAAAGATTTAAATGTCAGTGGGGGCTGCCCACGTTCGCAGAACCAGTCAAGTTGCGACCATGCGACAAGGTCATTATAACCGAAGACCCAAAGGGTATCAAAGCTGGCAGGTGTCAACTTATCAGTTGACGGTAATTCCGCGAATAACTTCTCCCACAATTTCGCTCAACCATTCATGACAAAGAGGTACTCTTCATGATTCGTCTTCCCCCTTTAGCGTCAGCGCAAGTTTATATAGCATATTTTTGCTTTCGCCGGTTATTTCGGTAGCAAGCCTGACAGCCTGCCTCAGCGGCAGGTCTCGCAGTAGCAGCTTCAACGTCTGTTGAGCCTTATCGCTCATTTTACCTTCACTTCCGGATTCCGCACCCGACAGCAAGAGCACAAACTCGCCCTTTTGCCGGTTGACATCAGCTTGGAGCCAAGCGAGGGCGTCACCCAGGACACAGCTGTGGATGGCCTCGAATAATTTTGTCAGTTCTCTGGCAATGACGAGTTGCCGGTGGATACCCAACACCTCCGTCAGAATCGCTACGCATTCGAGGATGCGGTGGGGTGTTTCGTAGAATACGAGAGTGTGAGGCTGCGATTTGAGTTCTTCCAGTTCTCGTCTGCGTAGACCGGCACTGGCCGGCAGAAAACCGTAAAACAGAAAATGCGGCGCAGTGATCCCCGCCACCGACAGCGCACACACCGCAGCATTGGCGCCAGGGATCGGCACCACCTTGTATCCCTGATTCCGCACCAGGGCTACCACGATGCTCCCCGGATCGGAGATTCCGGGGGTGCCGGCGTCTGTGACAAGGGCGACTGACTTTCCGTGGACGAGCAAATTCACAATTTTTTTTGCCGTCGTACGTTCGTTGTGTTGGTGCGACGCCATCATCTTCTTGACTAATGCGTGATGCGCCAGTAAACGCGCAGTCATACGGGTATCCTCGGCAGCGACCATGTCCACCGCGGCGAGTATATCCAACGCTCTCAAACTGATGTCGCGCAGGTTTCCTATCGGTGTAGCAACAACGTATAACGTACCCGGTGGTATCATATTTTTGCATGCCTTTGTTCAAACCTGCGGTTGATGGCTTAAGCAGCTTTATGCGTGAATTGAGACAGGCTGCGAGATATGTATTATCGATGCATTTAACCGTGCCTGCTGGGATAATACTAGACATGAGCGATCAGTCATGAAGGGCAGTGATGCCGAGAGATATGCGGAACAATTTCTCCTGCGGCGAAATCTTGTTTTGCTTCATAGAAACTATCGTTGTCGCTTCGGGGAAATTGATCTCGTCATGCGTGAGGAAATGACGCTGGTATTCGTCGAGGTTCGGTTGCGCACAAGTCAGGCTTTTGGCGGCGCTGCGTCCAGCATCACGTTAGCCAAACAGAGGAAACTATTACTTACGGCACGACATTATCTTGCCTCATTGAAAACCGAGCCGCCATGCCGCTTTGATGCAGTATTATTATCCGCGTGCAATGATCATAAAATCGAATGGATCAAAAATATTTTCGGTGAATAACAATAGCTTGTTCCGGAATTGACATGCCTGATGGTTGCGCTGTCCACCTC
>JBOIFK010000170.1:0-5683 GCA_050741585.1 Nitrosospira sp. | reverse complement strand
CGGTCGGCGGCTCTCAGGCACATCCATAAGTACGGCATAGCCGCCATACCGGGCATAAAGGGTCGGTTTTGCATCTCACCAGAACGGGTTGGCTGAAATCGCGTAATTCAGTCTGTCAGAAGCCGGGGTCTCCAGTAGTCGGAGATTACAATTTCCGCACCATGAGGGGGAATAATTTCAGGACCTTCGCTGCCTTCTGCCACGTCCCGGAGGCACATCCGACGGGATTCCACGGCGCTCAGTATCCTTCAGGCCATGCTCGATGTCTTCCACAGCTTGCTTTATGGTGTCGCGTGATTCCTGGCTCGTCGTCGCCGAACCGGTACTTTCCGATCCGGTGGCCTCGTCCCGATCGTGAGGCAGCAGTAATTGCTCCTCCTCCCGATTTGGAGCAGGCGGCTTTTGATGTACCGAATCTGCGGCCTTTTCTTTCAAACCAGCGCCATTGCGGGGAGATAGTTGCCGCCCCGGGCGTTTTCCTTTTCGGATAGCCATGTCTTTACCTCGGTCCCTGTAACAGGGTTATGTGTTTGCAACCCAACGCATTCCGGTTCAGAAATTTACCCCACATTTTGCCTCCTCTCCCTCGCTATGATCTGGAGAACGCATCCTTTTGCAATAATCGGTCGAAGTCGATCTGGGCCGATGCCGCTGTGTTTGCCTTCAATGTTCTGCGCATCTGTCCGAGAGCATCTGTATGCCTGCGCTTGGCGACAGCAACACAACAATCGGCGGGAACAAAAATTTCCAAACCTCGTAAATATCCGTCGTTGGCGGTGAACAAGACGCAGGAGTCGGTTGTAAGACCGCAGAGAATCAGTTTCCTGGCGTGCAAATCCTGGAGCAGAATATCGAGTGGCGTTTGAAAAAAACCGGAGTGCCTGGGTTTGAGCACAAAATAATCGTCACGTCGAGGAGCAAGTTCGCGGGTAATAGGGGCCCCGCGCACTCCGTCCTTTGCACAACGTCTCACCAAATGTTTGAAATCCGACTGCCATTGTCCAAAGTTATCATTAATGTACAGGCACGGGATACCATGTCTTTTTGCCACGAGCTTAAGCTGCGCTATCTTCTGTGCCATGGGCAAGGCATATTCAATGAGCCTTTGCCCTTCCTCAAATTCCAGATCATTAATGACATCGATCAAAAGAAGCGCAACGGGGGAGTCGTGAAGGACGCACTTGTAATTCATAAAAATACCTGTTTCTTTATCTCCAGGGCTGTGCGACAACGCACATAACCCCGCCTGGCCTGCCTGGGAAGAGCGCAACGGCAGGCTCGCTTCATGGATTGTCTTCGCTTATACCGGTTTTGCAACCATCAGATAAAATATGATAACAAGCGCGATGAATGCGGGAACACCCAGTGCAATCCAGAACCGGAAGTAACGCCAGTACAAGTCGGGTAAATCGTTTTCCTTTTCGTTGGCGTTAGCCGCCAGACGGTGTAATCGTATTTGCAGCCGCACTACTGGAAGCCAGCAAGCTCCTGCAAGCAGATATAAGCCAATCGACCAGGCTATCCAGCGGCTTGTCAGCGGAATATCTGCTAAATAAACAAGATAAAAACCGGTAAGAGGTTGAATGACCATGGTCGTTGCGGTAAACATCCAGTCGGCGGTAACAACATTTTTGGCAACCGCGGCCACAATCGAAGGATTTCTTGTCCGGGTAGCGCAATAAAGGTAATAGGCTGTGCCTATGCCCGTGCCGAAAAGTAAAGTCGAAGAAAGAATATGAAGCCATTTCACGATAATGTAATCCATTATCGTTTCTCCAACGCGTATAGCAGCCAGATGGCCGCAAGAATGGGAAGATTTTTTACCAATGGCCCGAAAGGATGCAGCCAGAACTCCGGAAGAAAAAGAGTGATGGTGAGCGTATAAAGACCGATGAGAGTGACCTGTGCAATCCACAGAAGCTTGCGATGTCGCAGGAACAGCGTACCCAGGCCAAAAGCGATATCGATCGCAGCGGCGCCATAAAGGGCGATGGGAGCAAGGCCTCCTGTGATCCCCACGCGCGCAAGCAGCGCATAGCTTTCCGCAACCGGATAAATTCCCATTGATACCACGCCGGCAACCAGCCACACTGCAGCGATTGCACCACGCAATACAATCTGTAGCCAACTTAGGAGAGCCGACTGCCTTAATTCCTCCACGCTCCAGCGGGATACAAATGCGCTGGCCGGTCGAGGCTCACGGCCTAAAAGCTCGCGGGTTGAATTTGTATTCGCCGTGTTCCCTCGCTGGAGCATTTGCCAGGTCTCTCTATCCATCAAGCCCCGCCCTGACCACTGGCTGAGCCGCGCGGCAGCATCAACGAATAGCAGTGGCGTGTGCAGGAACGCGGCAGGGCCCAGCCCCATCAGGAGCCGCAGCTCCCTCAAATAACACTGCAAGGTCAGGGGCTTCGGGCCAACCAGCGGAACACGGCAGCCCAGATAGCGGTCAGTCTCGACGAGTGCTACGATTGCATCGGTCAGATCATCAATATGAATCGGCTGCAACTGCTGATTGCCAGGACCGGGAAGTGGGATAACGGGCAAACTTGCAAGTAAATTAAACAACCGGGCGCTTACCCCGCCGGTTCCATACACGAGCGATGGCTGCACGACCACGGATCTGCTCCATGAACCGAGCAAAGCATCGTCCGCCGCCTTTTTGCTGAGATGATACCGGCTGCGCGCATTCTCATCCGCCCCCAAGGCAGATATCTGGACCACCTTGACCCCTCTTCCGGCACAGGCCTCAAAAAGTGCGCGCGGAGCGAGATCATGAAGCGCTGCGAATGTCTGCCGACCCTGTTCCCGTATTATGCCAACCGCGTTAATTGCCACATCGATACCGTCGAGCCGTGCCTTCCATAAGTGGATGTCGAAGTCGCGAGTATAGTCGGCGGAAATATAGGTAAACCGGCTCTCTAAATTTGCCGCTGCGGGATTTTTTATGGCACATACGACCCGGTGCCCTGCATCCGCCAAGGCAGCAGCCAAGTGGCTACCGATAAATCCGGTTGCGCCCGTAATCAGTATGGTCGACATATCGGATCGTTTGAGTTCTGAGGCCGTATGCAAAGGAACTCACTGGATATTTTTGAGTCGGATAGCTATTATGACTAACAAGACAAAACTGTAGTTTCCACGATGGCGCGTAGTCATAAAACCTGGAGTCAGGCATTTCGCAGCGGTCTGGTATCGGGAACGGTAGCGAGCATTGTTTCAACGATTTCCCTTGCAATTTTTGGCAAGGCTGAGTTGGATAAATCAGCCGCGCCGATGAATGGCCCCAGCCAATGGATATGGGGAAGGCATGCGCCTTATGAGAACCGCTTCAGCCTTCGATACACGGTTGTGGGATACACGATCCATCATGCGGCGTCTATCTTTTGGGCGATCCTGCACGAAAAGCTTCGGCCCCGCTTGAATCCGGCCCGTAGCAAAACAGCTACGATAGCGCCCGCGATTGCCACCACTGTGGCAGCTTACATCGTCGACTTTTACGTCATACCGGAACGGCTGACGCCTGGATTTGAGCACCGCCTATCGAAACATTCCCTGCTTATGGTTTATGGAACTTTTGCGCTGGGATTAGCCACATTAGCTTTAATGGATCGTTATTGCACAGCACCCGACAGGCGGCACAAAAAGCGAAATTCTGCCGCTTGACGGCGTCATCTTTGCCTCAGTCTAAATTCATCATATATAAACAGAAAGCCACGGAATGTGCGTTATCGCACGGAACGTATTTATCCGGGCCTCTTATCATTAAACAAAAGGCTTCGCTGCCCTTTCCCAACTTGGGAACTGAATACCGCCGGGCTGTTTTCCGCAGGGCCGAATGGTTCGTCCTCACAATGTCCAAAGAAAGGATCCAAAATGGATAGTCTGCCTAATGGGTCCAGATCAGTCTGGATGACCACCGCATTGCCGCAATTTTCCATCCTGCGGGAGAAGCTCAAAACAGAAGTTTGTGTGATTGGAGGAGGAATTGCGGGGCTCACAACGGCTTATTTGTTGTCCCGGGAAGGCAAAGCTGTCGTTCTCATCGATGCCAGGGAAATAGGCGAGGGGGAAACCGGGCGAACAACCGCTCATTTTTTTCCTCCTGATGACCGGTATTTTGAGATTGAAGAGGCTTTTGGATCGAAAAAGGCTCGGCTGGTGGCGGACAGTTTCCAGCAAGCCACGGCACTCGTCGAATCGATTATCAAGGAAGAAAAAATAGATTGCGAGTTTGAGCGCCTGAGTGGCTATCTGTTCTCATTAACCCTTGATGGCTACGCCCCTCTGGATAAAGAATTTGATGCGGCTCGCAAGGCGGGGGTCGAGGTTCATAAAAAAACGCGAGTACCCGGCTTGAGTTTTAATACGGGCTCTTGTCTGGAGTTTCCCAATCAAGCACAGTTTCATCCACTCAAATATTTGAACGGCCTTATCGAGGCTGTCCGGCGCAACGGAGGAAAACTTTATACCCAGACGCGCGCGCTGGACGTTAGTCATCAAAAAAATGCGCTGACAGTAACGACCGATCGCGGAGCCATCACGGCCGAGGCAGTTGTCGTGGCCACAAATACGCCGTTTAACGACCGTGTGGTCATGCATACGAAGCAAGCTGCTTATCGCACCTACGTTTTAGGAGTTCGCGTGCGCAAGGGGTCGGTACCCCGAATTTTGCTGTGGGACAACGGCGATCCCTACTACTACGTCAGGTTGACCACGCCCGATGAAGCCTCCGAATACGAAGTCCTTGTGGTTGGCGGAGCAGATCACAAGGTGGGACAGGACGAGCATCCCGCGCATCGTTATGACGAAATCGAGAAATGGGTACGCCGGCATTATCCAATGGCGGGGCCTGTCGATTTCAGATGGTCGGGACAGATCATGGAACCGGCGGATGGCGTCGGATATATGGGCCGGAATCCAATGGACGATAAGAATGTTTATGTCATCACGGGAGACTCCGGCAACGGCATGACGCACTGCACTGCGGGAGCGATGCTCGTCACCGATTTAGTGATGGGCAGGAAAAATTCCTGGCTGGATCTCTACGATCCGGCGCGAAAAGCCGTCCATGGCCTTTCCGAATTTTTCAAGGAATTGAGCAACGTAGCGATCCAGTACGGAGACTGGGTAAAAGCCGGAGATGTGGACTCACCTCGGAAAATTCCGCCCGGAGAAGGCGCGATATGGCGTAAAGGAGAAAAAAGAATCGCTATTTACCGTGATGACGAGGGCGAGATACATGCGTTATCAGCCGCCTGTACGCACCTGGGATGTGTCGTAGCATGGAATGCCGCGGAGAAATCATGGGACTGCCCTTGTCATGGATCGCGGTTCAATGTGAATGGCCAGGTTCTTCATGGACCGGCGGCAAAACCATTGGAAGCAATCCAGCTGGATCATTAAATATCATCCTTCTTCCGGGGCCTCCTAGATCAAGTCTCCCCGGCAGATATTTGAAAATAATAAGGTTAATCCCCACCATTTATCATACACATGTCCAGCCGAGCTGCGAGTCATAAAATGGCGCCCTCAAGCGCTCTGTGGCCGAAGTATGCGAGTATTCGCGCCCGGACCATGGCGTTGGTTGCGCCTCTGTCCACAGAGGATTGCTGCGTCCAGTCGATGCCGGATGCCAGCCCGGTAAAATGGCATTTGGGTCACACCGCCTGGTTCTTCGAAA
>JBOIFK010000169.1:0-5495 GCA_050741585.1 Nitrosospira sp. | reverse complement strand
CATCAGGCGGGCATCGGTGTTTTGCTTGACTGGGTGCCGGCACACTTTCCGCAAGATGCATTCGCTCTATCGCGATTTGATGGCACCGCCTTGTATGAACATGAAGATCCGCGTGTGGGCCTGCACCAGGATTGGGGCACCTATATTTTTAATTTCGGGCGTAACGAAGTGAAATCGTTTCTGCTGTCCAGCGCCCATTACTGGTTATCGGAATTTCATCTTGACGGATTGCGCGTGGATGCTGTTGCGTCCATGCTCTATCTGGATTATTCCCGCAACCAGGGCGAATGGCTGCCCAATAGATATGGCGGCAGGGAAAACCTGGAGGCGATAGATTTCCTGCGCGAACTGAACATCATGGTGCACCAGGAGTTTCCGGGAGCATTGACCCTGGCGGAAGAATCCACCGCTTGGCCAGCCGTATCGCATCCCACCTATATTGGCGGCCTGGGATTCTCAATGAAATGGAATATGGGCTGGATGAACGACACACTCTTCTACATGCGGGAAGACCCCGTACACCGGCGTTTTCACCATGATCAGCTGACTTTCGGCCAACTGTATGCCTACACCGAAAATTTTGTGTTGCCGTTATCCCATGATGAAGTCGTGCATGGCAAGGCCTCCCTGCTCGGCAAAATGCCGGGGGATGCTTGGCAGCAATTCGCAAACCTGCGTCTGCTATTTACCTATCAGATGACGTATCCCGGCAGAAAACTCAACTTCATGGGTAACGAATTCGCCCAAGGGCGTGAATGGAATGTCGGCCGGGAACTGGACTGGGACCAGCTAAAATATGAACAGCACCGTGGTATACAGGCAGCATTGCGCGACCTCAATCATCTGTATAGCAGCATAGTCGCGTTACATCAGCTCGACTTTCTACCAGAAGGTTTCTCCTGGATAGACTGTCACGATGCGGATAACTCTGTTATCAGCTATCAGCGCCGTGCAAACGATGACTCGTTCGTGCTGGTCGTTCTCAATTTTACGCCCGTGCCGCGCAGAGGTTATCGTATCGGCGTTCCCGTCAGTGGGCGCTATCAGGAAGTATTCAACAGCGATTCTTCGTATTACGGCGGCAGCAACCTGGGCAACATGGGCAACATCAATGCTACCGGGGAGCCATGGATGGGATTGCCCGATTCCATTGTTATTACGCTGCCACCCCTTGCGGGGCTTATCCTTTCGCTTGAAAACCCATATATGATATCAACGGATGAGGGATGACATAGCGCCTCGGGAATTTTAACCATGAGATCCGGAAATAATCATATCCAAGCCCATATAAAATGGCCATGGGGGAATGATTACACTCCCGTGTCGATCATTTGCTGGACAACCCTGACCAGCGCCTGGGTGGATACGGCTGCGGCCGACATGCGGGATTATCCCGGCCTCAGCCCAACTATTCGCGGGTTGGAAAATCGAAGAGACATTCTGTTCAACAGTCTCGCCCAGGCAGAAATCAGCGAACCGTGAATTGGGCTCGTCTTTTTGCACCCCGAAAGACATTTAATAACCAATACGCAAAAAATAACCTATGGATTCACCCATGACGCTTGCTTCATCATATTCCCGGCTTGGCGTCCTTTTCATCACGCCGGAGGTTTATCCTCTGGTCAAAACTGGGGGGCTGGGCGATGTAAGCGCGGCATTGCCAGCGGCATTACGCGAATTGAAGGTGGATGCACGTCTACTTATCCCAGGCTATCCCCAAGTGCTGGCAGGGCTCAAGCACAAACGCAAAATAGCGGAATTCGCTGCCCAGCCTCCGTTTCCATCATCAACACTGCTCTCTGCAAGGCTGCCATCAGGGACATCGGCAGGCACCCCCGTCTTCATCATTAGTTGCCCCGAACTCTATCGCCGCGAAGGTGGACCTTATGGGGATGCAGCCGGGCACAACTGGCCGGATAATGCATTGCGCTTCGGGCTTCTCTCAAAAATCGGCGCCATTCTGGCGAGTGACGCCAGTCCGCTCACCTGGCGTCCACACATTGCCCACTGCAATGATTGGCAAAGTGGTCTGATGCCAGCCTATCTGCATTTTCATCAAGGCGAAAAAGCGGTGTCCCTGATGGCGATACATAATCTCGCTTTTCAAGGCGTGTTTCCTTCCGATACCGTAACTCAACTGGGATTGCCCGCCTCCAGTTTCGATATAAACGGCGCGGAATATTACGGCAGCATGTCGTTTCTCAAGGCTGGACTCTATTATTCCGACCATATCGCTACCGTGAGTCCCACCTACGCCAGAGAAATCCAGTCAGCGCAGCTGGGCTTCGGTATGCAAGGTTTGCTGGCGGCACGCAGCAAACATCTCAGCGGTATCGTCAATGGCATCGGTACGACGGAATGGGATCCTGCCACTGATCCCGATATTGCAAGAAACTACACTGCCGGCAATCTTGCAGCCAAGGCCGTCAATAAACAGGCATTGCAACAATTGATGGGGTTGACCGTCGACCCTGGCATTCCCTTATTCGGAGCTGTCGGCCGTCTCACTCATCAGAAGGGTTGCGATCTATTACTGCAGGTGGCCAAGCAACTGACCGACATGCCGGCGCAACTGGCTATTCTGGGCAGTGGCGAAGCAATGCTGACACAAGAATTGGTGACGTTGGCAAAAAACAATCCAGGAAAAATTGCCGTGCATATTGGCTTTGACGAAAAACTTTCACACTTGGTCGAAGCCGGAGCGGATAGCTTCCTGATGCCATCCCGCTTCGAACCCTGCGGCCTGAATCAGATGTATAGCCAGCGCTACGGTACACCACCGCTGGTACATGCAACGGGCGGGTTGATTGACACGGTAGTCGATTGTGCTCCTGCGACCCTGGCTGACGGGAGTGCCAGCGGTTTTTTGTTCCACGATATGACTCCCGGCAACTTCCTCAGCGCCATCCGGCGTGTTACCGTTACCTACCATAATAAAAAGATCTGGCGCCGCTTAATGAAAAATGGCATGGCTAAAGATTTCAGCTGGCGCTCCAGTGCCGCCGCCTACCGTAACATCTACTTATCGCTGGCAGCCTGACAGGAGTAGGACTACAACCACACCATCATGCCCATTTCAAATGGGTGGGTCAGTAATGGTTGATACGGATAAACGCGCATGTAATACTCCAGCTTGCCGCACAAATCCGGCGTAAGGTTCAATGCAAACAGATGCTCACCCGATTCTTCGACGCCAGAAAACTCAAACCTGAAGTGTTTGAAGTCGCGTAATCTGGTCTTTTTAAGCTGGCGGCAAATCAGCAACTCCACCATCACATCCTCAGGCTGTAGACCGTTCAGTCTGACCGCGACTTTAAATTGCAGCGCATCGCCAAAGCCGATGCGCTTGCATGGCGTATCCAATCGACGTATTGTTACTCCGCCCCACGCCTTTCTCACAAACG
This sequence comes from Nitrosospira sp., assembly GCA_050741585.1. Classification (GTDB taxonomy): domain Bacteria; phylum Pseudomonadota; class Gammaproteobacteria; order Burkholderiales; family Nitrosomonadaceae; genus Nitrosospira. The sequence goes on along the minus strand of JBOIFK010000169.1, from coordinate 2,091 downwards.
CTTTCCAGGTAGCAATCTTTTTTGCCCCACGGAAATCATTTTCAGCATAAAGCGCGCCCTGCCTGCTGGCTGGCATATAAAAATTCCTGGTGTACTCGCTCACCATACGCGCGGAGTTGTAGCGTGGCAGCAACGACATCATTGAGTTCTTAGCCATTTTCACCCACCCGGGCGAGTAGCCGAATTTATCGTGGCTATAGTAAAGCGGCACAACATGGTCTTGCAGCGTTTCATAGAAATTCCTGCTTTCTTCCTTATCGCGCAGCGTTGGGGCCATATTCTCCGGCCCTGGTTTGATAGCCCAGCCATTCTTGCCGTTATAGCCTTCTCCCCACCAGCCGTCGAGCACACTCAGGTTAATCGTCCCGTTAATGCCGGCTTTCATACCTGAGGTGCCGCTTGCTTCCAATGGATATACCGGGCTGTTCAGCCACACATCCACTCCCGCGATCAGCCTCCGGGCGAGGCGCAGGTCATAATCTTCGACCAGCAGAAGCCGGCCTTCAAATTCCGGCAGATGCGCGATTTGGCTGACGCGCCGAATCATATCCTGTCCGGGAACATCAGCCGGGTGTGCCTTACCGGCAAAAACGATCAGTACCGGACGATCGCGATCAAGCATGATTCTGCGCAGCCAATCGAGATCCTCGAATATAATCGTGGCGCGTTTGTACGTTGCTAAGCGACGGGCAAAACCGAGTGTCAAAACATTTGGATTAATGGGATCGGTGAATTTAAGCAACCGGTCGAGATGCGCTTCGGAACCATGATTACGGGAGTTTTGCGCGGCGAGGCGAGCGCGTATGCCGTAGAGCATCTGCGATTTCAGCGTTTGACGCACACTCCAGAACAAGTGATCGGGTATCGTATCGACACGCGACCAATATTCCGTGTCGGATATGTTGTTGCGCCATTCGTAACCCAGGTAGCGATCAAATAAATCGGCCCATTCCTGCGCCAGAAAGGTTGGCACGTGCACGCCGTTCGTCACATCAGCCATCGGATTCTCTTCGGGCTCGATCTGAGGCCATAAATCCCTGCAGATACGCGCCGAAACGTTGCCATGTATCTTGCTCACGCCGTTATGCGAGCGTGAGCCATGAATGGCAAGAGCGGTCATGTTGAAATCATGGCTACCGAAGACGTGTCCCAACGCCATGAACTCCTCGCGGGTGATTCCAAGATCACGGCAGAATCCCTCAAAATATGTGAAGATCATATCATTGCTGAAATAATCATGCCCTGCCGGCACTGCGGTATGGGTGGTGAATACCGTATTTGCCGCCACTGCTTCCAATGCGCTCGCGAAACGCAGCCCCTCCTGCCGCACAAGGTCCCGCATGCGTTCCAGCATCATGAATGCCGCATGGCCTTCATTAATATGCCATATCGTCGGCTTTATTCCCATTTCCCGCAATGCACGAGCACCCCCGACACCGAGTATGATTTCTTGCTCGATGCGCATGGTCTTGTCGCCGCCATAGAGTTGATGGGTAATGTCACGGTCTCGTGCGGAATTTTCCGGCAAATCGGTATCAAGCAGGTAGAGCGTAACGTGGCCTATTTTCGCCTGCCAAACCTTTGCCATTACTTCGCGTTGCGGCAATTCCACTTCGATCTTCACTTCTGAACCATTCTTGCGCAGCACGGGCTCCACCGGCAGATCTTCGAAATCCGAATCGGTATAGATGACTTGCTGATTGCCCTGATTATCGATAGTCTGAAAAAAATACCCCTGCCGATAAAGCAAGCCGACACCGATAAATGGCAAGCGCAAGTCGCTCGCCGCCTTACAGTGGTCGCCGGCCAGAATGCCGAGACCACCCGAATAAATCGGAAAGCTCTCATGGAAACCGAATTCGAAACAGAAGTACGCCACCTGATCATCAGGACTCAAACCGCCGTTGGCGTCGTTCCGTAGCGGTTCCGAATGATAGGAATCATAGGCTGACAGAATACTGTTGTAATTGGCCAGGAACACCTGGTCCTCTGCTGCTTGCAGCAGCAGTGATTCGTCTACGCGCTTGAGAAAAGCTTTCGGATTGTGTCCCACCGCTCCCCATAAACCAGGGTGCAGGCGGGAAAACAGCG
>JBOIFK010000168.1:0-4418 GCA_050741585.1 Nitrosospira sp. | reverse complement strand
CCTTACATTATTGACGAGCCACAAATGGATTTATTGGTAGGAGGAACATTACATGCACTTGATTCATTCTAGCAACCTGCCGACCGGCGGAAGAATATGGACCGGCCAGACGCTTTTGCTGCCGATTTCCTCAATTTCGACCAACCGCTAGATGAATGGCAGGATCGAAGTCTGTTACAACGGTTACACTTGGAGCATGGCCCGATTCAGAGTAACGATTGTCCTGTATTTTGCACTTGCCGCCATACCGCTGCCCGCGTTTTGCCATAACTTGCCGTTGTCCGTCAACCAGGCGCTCAAACAGGCGGGCGTTCCTAAATCTGCCGTCGGCATTTATGTTCATGAAATCGGCGCGGCCAAGCCGTTACTAGCCATCAATGCAGGCATAGCGATGAATCCAGCGTCGGTGATGAAGCTTGTCACGACTTTTGCCGGACTGGAACTGCTGGGGCCGGCCTACACCTGGAAGACCGAGCTGTACGCCAACGGCATTCTGAATGGCGACACGCTTCAAGGTGACCTGATCATCAGGGGATATGGCGACCCCAGGCTCAATCTGGAAAATTTCTGGTTGCTCACGCGTCGCCTTCGCCAGACCGGGCTGCGGGAAATCGCCGGAGACCTGGTGCTGGATAACAGTTATTTCGACGTGCCAATTGGCGATCCAGCCGCTTTTGACGGCAAGCCCTACCGTGCTTACAACATATTTCCTGAAGCGCTGCTGGTAAACTATCGGACGCTGTCGCTCCGCCTGATTCCGCAATCCGAAAGTAATACCGTTCGAATTGTCGTTGATCCTCTGCCGGAATCCCTGGATCTCAGCAACAACCTGAAACTCGTTGCTGGCAAATGTGTCGACTGGCACGACACTCTCGGAGCCGACATTCGCACCGACGTGAGTGGCAATAGCCGCGCATCGATCGCGTTTAACGGTGCCTACCCCGTGGACTGTGGGGAAAAAACCCTGCTTCTCGGCCTGCACGATAGTCCCACCTATACTTTCGGCTTGTTCAAGCAATTATGGGCACAACAAGGTGGGAGGTTTCACGGCAAAGTACGTATTGGCACAGCGCCGGAAGGAATCCTGCCGCTGGAAATCCATCAATCTCCTCCTCTTGCGGAAATCGTCCGTGACATCAATAAATTCAGCAATAATATTTCGGCACGGCAACTTTATCTCGCCTTGGGTGTGGCCATGGGCGCGGCGGCAACAGGTCCTGCTACCGGCATAGCCAACGACACGTCTAGCGGCCACGCGCGTCCCACCCTCGCCAAATCGGACGCTGCAATCAGACAATGGCTTATCTCCAAGCACCTGCGTTTTCCCGAATTGACAATCGAAAATGGCTCGGGTTTATCGCGCAACGAGCGCATCAGCGCGCTGCATTTGGGGGAGCTCCTGCTAGCGGCATTCCAGAGCCCGGTAATGCCGGAATTCGTTTCATCCCTGCCTATCACGGCGGTCGATGGCACCATGGAAAAACGTCTTAATGGCACGCCCATTGCGGGCCAGGGTCATATCAAAACCGGATCGCTGGATGGAGTAAAAACCATGGCAGGTTATGTGCTCGACAAATCGGGCAGGCGCGTGGCGGTCGTCTTTTTCGTCAATCATCCAAAATCCGGAAACGCGCAGTCAGCGATGGATGCGCTGCTGCACTGGGCTTACGAGAGGCGGTGATGAGCCCAGCTTCGTTCAGATGTTAATTCATCCTCACTCAATCCTGCTGTCCAAACCGCTTTCCGCTATTTCCGCCGCGCGCAACAGCGCTTTCGCTTTGTTTTGTGTCTCGATCCATTCGCTCTTTGGTATGGAATCGGCGACGATGCCCGCACCAGCCTGCACATGCAGCTTGCCGTCTTTGATGACACCGGTGCGGATAGCAATGGCCAGGTCCATATCGCCATCGAATCCCAGATAGCCGACCGCACCTGCGTAGATCCCACGCTTGGAGACTTCCAGCTCATCGATGATTTGCATCGCCCGCACCTTGGGGGCGCCGCTCACGGTGCCCGCCGGAAAAGTGGCGCGCAGCACGTCCATCGCATTCAGGCCGGGTTTGAGTTTGCCGTCCACGTTGGAAACGATATGCATGACGTGGGAATAATGCTCGATTTGCATGTTCTCGGTGACGCTGACCGTCCCGGTCTGTGCAACGCGCCCGACATCGTTGCGCCCGAGGTCCATCAGCATCACGTGTTCCGCGCGCTCTTTCGGGTCGGCCAGAAGTTCGGCAGCCAGCGTTGCGTCTTCCTGAACGGTTTTGCCGCGGGGACGGGTACCGGCGATGGGGCGTACGGTCACGGTGCCGCCTTCCAGGCGCACCAGAATTTCCGGCGAAGCACCCGCTACGTGGAATTCCCCAAAATCATAATAAAACATATAGGGCGAAGGATTGAGACTGCGCAGCGCGCGATAAAGCGCCAGCGGCGATGCCCCATAAGGCTTGCTGGTACGTTGCGATAAGACGACCTGCATGATGTCGCCATCAAAAATGTAGCGTTTGGCGCATTCCACCGCCTCAATGAAATCCGTTTCATTGAATTCCGAGATAGCCTCGGCCGGTTTGCTCGGTGCTTCAACCGGAATTTCTGCTGGCTTACGCAGGTTGGCAAGCAAGTCCTTCAAGCGTCTTCTTGCCGCTCTATACGCTCCCACCGGTTCCGAAGCGCCTGTTTCGGTCGGCGTCGCATAGACGATAAGATAGAGCTTGCCGGAAAGGTTATCCACCACTGCCAGCTCTTCAGACAGCAGCAATAGGATATCGGGCGTATTGAGCGTATCGGGGCAGGCATGACCGGCAAGTTTACGCTCGATATACCGTACGGAATCATAGGCAAAATAGCCCACGAGACCGCCGCAGAAACGTGGCAAACCAGGGTGCGGCGCAACCTTGAAACGCGACAGATAGGATTCGACGAAAGCCAACGGATCCCCTGCTTCAATTTCCTTCGATCCTGCTTCGCCGATGATGCTGACATGGCTGCCCCATGCTTCTATGCGGGTCGTGGCAGGCAGGCCAATAAAGGAGTAGCGCCCGAAGCGCTCGCCGCCCTGCACCGACTCCAGTAAATACGAAAAAGGCCGGTTGGCGAGCTTAAGATAAACCGACAGGGGGGTATCGAGATCGGCGAATGTTTCCAGCACCACGGGAATGCGGTTGTAGCCTTGCGCCACAAGATTGTTAAACTCGGTTTCAGTCATGATTTGACTCCACAGAAAACAGGAACGGAAGAAAGTGCCGCGACGTGTGAGTGCTAGACACGCCGGCGATAAAGGCCGGGACGCCAGGCTTTTACTGCATATTCTTCGATTCTGGTATTTTCGCGGATCATGACAATTTCTGGATCAGCTTCGTGGCATCATAAACGGATGGAACGATAGCATCGCAATCAAGCTCTTGCACATCGCGCCCTTCGTTGTAGCCGTAGGGCACGCAGAAAATATGGCAGCCTGCCGCGCGAGCCGCCTCGGCATCATTGAGTGAATCCCCGATCAGCAGCATTTCATGGGGCAGAATGCCGAAGTGCTTGCATGCGTGCAGCAGCGGCATGGGGTGGGGTTTTTTTTTCGGAAGGCTATCGCCCGACAGGACAATCTCGAAATAACCGAGCAGTTCGGTGGCGCGGAGCAACGGCATAGTGAACGCCTCAGCCTTGTTGGTGATGCACGCCAGATGGAAGCCTGCTTCTCGCAAGGCATTCAGTCCCTTCAATACGCCTGGATAGGGTTGCGTGTTAACACACAGGGTTTTCGCGTAATCGCGCTCGTATATCGGCATTGCTCTTTCGAACAATTCAGCCTCGGGTTCCCCATCGAGACTGCCGGTAAGCGAACGTTTCACCAATTTCTGTATGCCCTTGCCGATATAGGACTGGATGGTCTCCAGCGGCAATTCCACTCTGTCCAATTCCCGTAACATCATATTGGCCGCCGCGGCAAGGTCGTGCGCCGTATCGAGAAGGGTGCCATCGAGGTCAATCATTACAGCTTTGATTGAAATGGGAAATTCCGTTTCAATCACGGGGATGTCCGCAAGCGGAGAAGAGTTTTTGTTCACTTAATCATCCCTATAGTCAAATAAAATCCTATTTCGCGTTACACCTGAATCCGGCAACAGCTGGCTCGGGGGAAACCGGGGAGAACCAGTATATGGCGAATGGGACATAAAAAACGTCCGTAAGCGGGCACTCGCAAGTTCATATTTTAGAGAACCATGGTTTGATGACCGAGGTCAGGCTTTCGCCAACTCCGCCCGCAATGCCGCTACTACAGAATCATAACGGTGCGGGTCGCTATCCTTGCCTGCGCTGTAAATGGCGGAACCGGCAACGAATGTATCGGCCCCCGCACGAGCGATCTCGGCGATGTTATCCACTTTTACCCCACCGTCAATTTCCAGCATGATGTCTTTGCC
>JBOIFK010000167.1:0-9064 GCA_050741585.1 Nitrosospira sp. | reverse complement strand
GTCGTATATGACAGGTCGGGAATTTTTGGCTCCGGCAATTTCCTGAGTTCGGTGGTCTTCGCAGCCTGTTCCGCATAAGCATCCGTGCCCCCCGGGAACAAAACAAGCAATGCCAGAAGCAACCGTGCGGCAAACATCCCCATATTGCGCCAGATGGGCATTGCCTCCATTCCGTCCCGAATATGCAAAATGTATTTACCGGGTATGGAAACTATTCTGTCCGCTGCGGAAACGCTGTTAATGGCGACAGAGGGAGTTCGCTTGAATTGCACGTCCGGCGTTTTCATGACCTGTCAGCAGCCCTCACGCATGTATTTTTTGCCTAAGCTAAGGATAGGAAACAATCCAAAGTTGAGGTTGAAACGCACTATTGTATGAATATTTATAAAATAATCATACACCGCAGGCATGTAAATTTCATGTCATGAACCGTAACTCATTGTTTATCCAAGGTATGAAATAATAATAACTATTCATATTTCTTACGAAGGATTAAACTAACGAATTGCTCTGCATCCTAAAAATGGGAATAATCATGAATGTATCGATATGGCCTTGCGGTGTGTTCTTCCTCTCCCTGCTCGTTCTTTCTTTACCTGCCGCGGCCCAATCCTCGGGTCTTGAAAAGAAGCTCAATATTGTTACCACTGTTGCCCCCATCACCAATATCGTTCAGAACATTGCCGGAAATCATGCTGTCGTAACCGGAATCGTCCCAGAAGGGACCGATTCCCATACCTTTGAGCCAATTCCGACAGATGCAAAAGTATTGGGAGCTGCGGATATCATCATTGTGAATGGCCTCGACCTGGAGCTGCCTACGGTAAAGCTGGCGGAAAAGGTGAAGAAAGCGAGCGCGCCGATTTTGCGGCTCGGTAACCGCGCGTTGCGGAAGGAAGATTGGCGCTACGACTTCAGCTTTCCCCGCGACCATGGTCACCCGAACCCGCACCTATGGCCCAATATCGCATTGGCGATTCGTTATGCCGAGATCACGCGGGATAGCCTGGTAACGCTGGACCCGGCGCATAAGCAGGGTTATCTTGCCAATGCATCCGCTTATGTATCCAAGCTTAAGGCGCTGGATGCGGCCATTTTTAACTGTGTTAAAACCATCCCGGAAAAGAATCGGAAACTCGTGACCTACCATGACTCCTTTGCCTACTTTGCTCCGCGTTATGGCATGAAGGTTATCGCAGCCATCCAGCCAGCAAATTTCTCCGAGCCTGGTCCGCAGGACGTAATTCGCATCATCAAGCAGATCAATAAGGAAAGGGTGCCCGCCATTTTCGGTTCTGAAGTTTTTCCGAGCAAGGCAGCGGAACAGATTGCCCGTGAAACCGGCGTCAAGTTCGTCGATCAGCTTTCTGATGACGAGTTGCCTCCTCCACCCAATAATTCCTTTATTGGCATGATGACCAACAACATGGCTGTCATGACCGGCGCGCTGGGGGGTAATCCCGGCTGCGTGGCAAATGTCGATACCAGCAATGCCACACCCTGACGCATGGGATCGCGAATGAATTCCGCGGTTAGCTTAAGCAATGTGACCGCCGGCTATGAGCACAATGCGGTTTTTGCCCGCCTGTCCCTGGAAATTGCCGCTGGGCAATTCGCAGGCATCGTTGGACCCACAGGGTGCGGCAAGACCACACTGCTTAAAACGATATTAGGGACTCACCCTATTTTCGCGGGCGAGGTACTTCTGAACGGACGCCCGGTGGACAGCGTGCGTCCGGGTACCATTGGGTATGTGCCGCAGTTGGGAAGCGTGGACTGGAGTTTTCCGGTCACGGTGGAAGAAGTGATTATGATGGGCCTTTACACCAGCGGCCGAATCTGGCCCTGGGCCAGTAAGAAGGAACGTGAGCGCATTCATGATCTGGCTCACCGGCTCGGCATTCATGACTGCCTGCATCACCACATCGTACATACGTCCGGTGGGCAGCGCCAGCGTGCATTTCTTGCGCGGGCGCTGATTGGCAATCCAAAACTTCTGGTGCTGGATGAACCCACCTCTGGCGTCGATATCAAAACCCAGCATGAGGTATTGCATCTATTAGGCGATATCAATAGTGAAGGTATCACCATTCTGCTCACCACGCATGATCTTAACGCCGTCGCTTCCCATTTGCCGTGGGTGATCTGCTTCAATAATGGTGTAGTGGCCCAGGGCCAGCCGCGTGATATTTTTACCAATGAAATCCTGACCCGGACCTATGGCGGTGACATCGTCATCGTCAGACACGAAGGGCATTTTCTGATTGCCAACAGCACCCCTTTGCATCTCATGAATAGCCATTCATAAATGGAATTCCTTCTCGAACCGCTGCGGTATGAGTTCTTTCGGTATGGCCTGCTGGCCGCACTGATGGTAGGTTCTTTATGCGGCCTGATTGGCGTATATGTGATACTGCGCGGCATGAGTTACGTGGGGCATGGATTGTCACACGCTGCTTTTGGTGGCGCAGTGGTCGGTTTTGCACTCAATTTTAATTTTTATGCCGGTGCGGGCGCCATGGGTTTGCTTGCGGCACTATTGATTAACCGGATCACAAAAAATGGCAAGGTTAAATCGGACGCCGCCATCGGTATTGTCACCACGGCCATGTTCGCCCTCGGCGTGGCCATCATCAGCCAGGTACGTACCTTTACCCAAAGTTTCGAGGCGGCGCTGTTCGGCAATATTCTGGGGATTACCGATAAAGACTTGCTGATTATCGGGTCGGTTACCGCTTCTACCATGAGTGCGATATTTCTCATGTATAGACCGATGCTTTTTTCAACCTTCGATAATGAGGCGGCGCGGGTATTCGGTATCCGGACGGAAATCGTACAGTTAATATTTTCATTTCTCCTTACGTTATCCATTATTGCTTCCATGAATGTCGTCGGCGTGACCATGATCGCCGCTACGCTTATCACGCCTGCCGTGACGGCCCGCATGATAACGGATAGCTTTAGCCGTATGCTGATCTATGCTACCATCATAGGCGCGATAACCGGTGTCGCAGGCATGTACCTGAGCTACATATTCAATGCCGCTTCGGGAGCAACCATCGTATTATTTGGCGCACTATTGTTCTGCTTGTCGGCATTGATAAAACGTATTCGGGAAAAACTCATGCTGCGCCTCACCGTGCATCGCCACGGCGATTTGATTCATTCGCATTTACACGACCAAAGCCATGGCAAGCAGGATGAGAAGCCTGACAATGACGCGGCTGAATCAAAAATTCCCCAATCAAACGCCGGATAATAATGGACGCATATCCCGAACTCCTGCAGCAGAATTCAGCGCCAGGCAGTTGGTGGGTCACCGGATTTTCAAGTATTTCCCGCATAGTACTTGAGTCCAATGGTCATAATTAACGAAGCCGGTAACATACGCTCATTGCTAGGCCGCTCGATTGTGGCTCACCTTGGAGGGAATTATGCGCAAGATCGTTGGAAGGACACTACCGGATATGCTTTTATTTTTGAATAATTATGGGCATACCCTCATTAGTTTGATTGGATCGGCACGGCGGGCGGAGCGACGTGCCGGTGCGAGCGAGAATGAAGGCCTGGGCGCGACCTACGACAAGCGCAAATGGATGGAAGCCTATTATGACACACCGGAAACGGCGGCATTGGAGCGCATAAACAGAGATACATTCCACACGTAAGCGGCTATTCGCGCTTTACCGCATGTCGATTCGTCAATAGGAAATGGTGCCGCTTGCTTCCATTTTTCCCTTACCTGTCTGGATGTTCTGGGTTCCTTGCAGTTTCGCAATACCGGTCGCTTTGGAGAAGCGACCCGTTCCCCCTGTTATCTGGAGCAATGCATCGGAAAGGGAATACATCGGCGGGGTCTCCATTGGCATAAAAGACCCGCTGTAGTCGCCGGTAAGTTTATCCCCGTTGGCTGCGATAAGCTCGAACGTGCCTTCGAAAGTAAAGTAATTCTCCATCGGTGTAATGCAATCTTTACCCGCGATCGAAACCTTGCCCATGTGCGTGCTTTTGCCTGTGCCGGTAAGCATGCCGCCAAACTGGGACGGGCAGGTCGGCGTATACCCGACCTGCTCTTGAGTCACCAGGCTGACTTTTAACGGTATATTCGTCGGACCTGACCAGGCAATTATTGGAGTAAGTATGGCAAGGGTGAGGAGGGCGGAAGTAAATTTATGGATTGATCGTTCATGAATACGCATAGCTGGCTCTCTTGTGAGGTAAATGTCCTGGAGGAAATTATTTTTGTCGGATTGACTTATCGCATGCATTCGATCTGCTTCATTTATGGCGCGCTGAAGTAATACCCCGGCATTTTAACGGTTTTCTCGCCGAGCTTCGACAGTTGAGTAATATCTTCTATTTTTCCATTCGCAACACAGTATTAATGCCTGCGGTAAAGGATTTGAAGAGGCATTGATAAAGCATGATGCGACGGCCCGAGCCGGGGCAGCCGGGTACATACGTGGGTGGGAACATCTATCCGGCGGGCGGAATTGATCTGTTGCTAAACAGATCGCAACGGTTGATTCGCAGCCATGGCTTGAATTCGCTAAACTGAAAAAAGGACGTGGTCAACCGCCGAGATCGGTTTCCTAATCCAAAGGAAGCCGTGGCTGGTAAACTATCTCACTTGGGGGCCTATCCAGCAGCCTTTCGAATTCGTCCGCCGGTACCGGTTCCGAGAACAGGTTACCTTGCCCGTAGTCGCATCCGGCAAGGGCAAGCAGATCGTGCTGTTCCTTTGTCTCTATCCCTTCAGCAATCACCGTTATTCCGAGTTTATGTGCCATCACAATGATGGCTTCGCACAATGCCAGATCGTTGGAATCAGGAGCCAGGCTTTGCACGAAGGACTGGTCTATCTTGAGATGGTCAATATCAAATTTCTTGAGATAGGAAAGAGAGGAATAACCGGTGCCAAAGTCGTCCAGCGATACCTGGATGCCAGCGTTCCGGAAGGTAAGCAGCTTGGAGGTAACGGCGGGGCTGGCATCCATCAGCAAGCCTTCGGTGATTTCGATGATAAGACTTTGTCCAGGCAATTCCAGTTGCTGTAAAAAGCTGAGCCATGTTTTATGCAAATGGACATCCCTGCGGAACTGCACGGGGGAAGTATTGATGCTGACCTGGAATTCAGCTCCATACGTTGTGCGCCAGATCTTTGTTTGTTGTATCGCTTCCCGGAATATCCAATCGCCAATTTCGACGATCATTCTGGTCTCTTCCGCGATGGAAATGAAGTCCGACGGGCTGACCAGGCCAAGTTTCGGATGATGCCAGCGCAGCAATGCTTCCGCTTTATGAATAACCCCGGTTGCCAGTTTCACGATGGGTTGGTAGTACACCTGAAATTGATTACCGGCAAGGGCACCGCGTAAATCACTGGCCAGCCGCATCCGGATTTGCGCGGCTTCCTGCAGGGTACGGGTGAAATAACTGAAACAGTTTCGACCCTGATTCTTGGCGGCATACATCGCTTGATCGCAGTTTCTCACTAATGCTTCCACTTCGGTAGCATCCTGCGGATAAAACGTAATGCCCATACTGGTTGATACATAGGCCACTTTATCCCCTAACCGGAATGGCTCGGCGATCCTGTGAAGGATGTCCCGGACAACGCGGTTGATGCTGATGGTATTGTTCAGCCCGCCCAGAATCACGGTGAATTCATCTCCGCCCAGGCGGGCGACGACGTCAATTCCCCGCACGGAACTACTCAGGCGCCAGGCCGCTTCCTTGAGCAGCAGATCGCCAATGTTATGCCCATAGGTCTCATTGACTTCCTTGAAATGATCGAGATCAAGAAGAATCAGCGCTATCGACGACCCAGATCGGTTCGCCTTCTTGATTTCCTGCTCCAGGCGGTTATGAAACATATGGCGGTTGGGCAGGCCGGTCAGGGAATCGAAATTGGCCTGTTCCCAGATCAATTCATCGGATTTCTTTTTCGAGGTGATGTCTGAAAACAGGCTCACCCACCGATGAACCGAACCATCTTCATTGTGAATGGCATTTACCTTGCGCCATTCGATATATACTTCGTTGTTCTTGCGCCGCCCCGTTACTTCTCCCTCCCAATAGCCGGTGGTTTCAAGTGACGTTCGTATGGCTTGGAAAAAAAACGCTTCGTGAAGGCCGGTGTTGAGAATGTCGGGGCGTTGTCCCACGATTTCATCCGGTGCGTAGCCTGTCACTTTGGTGAAGGCCGGGTTAACGCTGATGATGATATTATTGGTATCGGTTACCATCATTGCCTCGCTGCTGTTCTCAAATACCATAGTGGCTTGTTGCATGGATTCCTCCGCCAATTTACGCGCAGTGATATCCTGCTCAATTGCCTGTGCCATGGAATTGAACGTCATGCCGAGTTCAGCCAATTCGTTTTTCGTACCGATATCGCAGCGGGCGGCATAATTGCCCTGGGTGACGTGGATTGCCTGATCGTGGAGTTGAGCCAGAGGCCGCAGTATGGCGCGCCGCGTATAGAAAATGGTAACCATGACAGCAAGCAGCGCGATGATGATGAGTGCCATCACCAACTGAATCTGGCGCTGGAGACGGACAAACTCGCCCTTCACCTGTGCTTGCGTCCGTAAATCAATTAACTCTGTAAATTGTCGAATCGGCACCATGATGCCAGCTTTCTCGGCGATATAACGTTCCCCGAACAGCAGGTCGATGGCGAATCCCCGATTGGGTGTCCCGTGGACGACAAGATTGCCCTGGGCATCGGCGTAGAGCCCATCCATAGCGGCAAATGCCTGCTTCTCCAGGTTGGTCAACCTATCGGAATTCGCTTTTGCTTCCCGCATCAGCGTGGTTTCCTGTTCGCTAAATCCTTCGTTACGCATCATCTCCAGCAAGGAGATGGGTTTACCCTGGTCAATGACGAGATTCTTATCCGAATCCACAAGATGCCAATAGGTAGCAGTGTAGTTTCGCGGACGTGGCTTACTCCCTTCGCGGATGTCGAGTATTTCAAAAAAATGACGCTTATAAACGGGATTGCCGGTGGCTACATATGTGCGCGCCATGCGGGTAAGGTCTTCAGAGCTCTGCAGTAATTCACCGGCAAGCAACAGGGAACGATAGCGGTGGCCCTCGCTGACGGCAACGTCATTCTGAATGCGAAATGTTTGAAAAACCATTATGCCGATTGCAAAGAGGAGCAACGCCAGGATAGTGGTAAACACTTTGATAAAGAGACTGACTTTCATGGAACCCTTGCCATTGATTTGAGAAATGAATATCTCGTGTCCGTCGCGTTACTTACTCCTTTACGTCGCCAGCCAATAGCAGCAACAAATTCATGTAGCATGGCCTTGGCAGTTGGACGACTCCATGGATGTGCCGAACTGATTATGGTAATTGGGTATTAAGCCTGCTGGTTCTTCGCATCGAATGGACCGGCGCCCGGATAGCCGGCAGAACGGCCGATGATAGATAGGGTATGGATTGTACTGGAAAGTATGAACGCCGGAAGCCATTGAGTGTGAAGAACAGGTTCTGTCCGCGGGATTCAAATAGATGCAGTTCATAACGGCAGACTAGCCGAAGGACTTGAGGAATCGAATAAAAAAAGTGAATGGGCGAGAAGGACTTGCAGGTCTCGAAGGCCAATAGTTGCTCTATCGACCTTCATATGGGCCAGAAGCGACAAATAAGAATCAACCGGACGTTTGCAGCCGGTTGCCTTTGGTCGGAATCCGGCGGTTGGGCAGAGTGGAGCACCAGTTCTGGGTGCAGGACCAGGCGTTGCGGTCAACACAGCCGTGTGCCGCAAAAACCATGTAATTCAAACTATGGAGAAGTCGCCACAAGTGAAGTAAGCAAAAAGAAATTGTTCTAGTGGTGTGCTTCGCAATTGGTTGGACGAATAAAAGCGATGTATTTTTGTGTCAGGCTAGGCGCAAACCACAGCGATAGTCGAATCTATCGCGAGGATTTGCAACAACGCATGACGCGAAAAGCCGCGTTTTTAGGTTCAATCAATGGCGAAGCACACCACTAGTGTAGTGAGTCAGAGATACCGTTACATAACTGATCCAAATGAATAAACCGGGAGGGAATGTTAAAAATGACTAGATTGGCGTCAGACAAGGCGTGAGGAAGTGCATCGTTATTCATATGCAACGACGAGCAACGCAGCATGGCGGCAATCGGGTCATTTTTACGTAGCGATATCTCTGACTTACTACACTAGCAAATGCTTAACTCTCCACCATATCAGCCTGACCAGAATCATCTCCTTGCCGCTTTGCCGGCGAGCGAATTTGAACGTTTGCAGCCTCATCTGGAACTGATCCATATGCCGCTCGGCGACGTTCTCTGTGAATCCGGCAGCCGCCTCCATTACGTCTACTTTCCTACCTCGGCGATCGTATCATTGCACTATATTCTTGAAAACGGCGCATCTTCCGAAATCGCGGGCGTCGGCAATGAAGGCATGCTGGGAATTTCACTCTTCATGGGGGGCGAAACCACGCTCAGCCGGGCGACAGTGCAAACCGCCGGCTATGGCTATCGGATGAAAGCAGCATTAATGCTGCAGGAGTTCAATCATACCGGGCCGATACAGCGTTTGCTGCTGCGTTACACCCAGGCCCTGATTATGCAGATCTCCCAGACCGCGGTGTGTAACCGGCACCATACCATCGAGCAGCAGCTATGCCGGTGGCTACTGTTAACGCTGGACCGATTGAATTCCCAGGAATTGACCATGACGCAGGAATTGATAGCGAGCATGCTCGGCGTACGCCGCGAGGGGATTACAGAGGCCGCCGGCAGGTTGCAGAACGCCGGAATCATTCGCTACCGCCGCGGTCACATCATGGTACTTGATCGCGCCGGACTGGAAACGCATGTTTGTGAATGCTACAGCGTCGTCAAAAAGGAATTTGACCGCATGTTCTGTGATGCACGGAAATATTAGCGTCGTACGTCGGCAAATATTGCTGCCCGAGAACGGAACGGCTGGCACCGCCATGTCCGAAGACAAATTTCGGAGATTTGAAGGCCGGTAGTTTTTCTCTCAGCCTCCATGCGCGAAGGAATGGGCCAAAGC
>JBOIFK010000166.1:0-4784 GCA_050741585.1 Nitrosospira sp. | reverse complement strand
CAGGGCGGACACCACGTGGCCCAGAAATTTATCAGCACCCATTTGCCTTTATAATCGGAAAGTGTGAGCTTTTTGCCAGTAGAATCGGTGAATACAAAGCCCTTCGCCTGCGCGCCGGACGGGAGCGCCAGCAGTAGGCAGAACAAGATAACGAGCGCGCGCTGCATTTTACTGACACACTCCAGTTGAGATGACATGGCGTTCGATGCCGATGTAGTACGCAAGTTCAATGGACTTCTAGGAATTATCTGGCTGGGGTGCCGAATTCCCGGATATTGTTTCCGTAAAAAGCTGAGATAACGGCACGTTCATTTTCTCATCCATCCCTGTTGTGATATTGTCCAGCAACTGCTCAAGCTTTATGTTACCTGCTGCGGCGGCACGCGCTGCCTCAGGACGAAACGTAAACAGGCGGTAAATATCGGCAACCATGATCTTGCCGGGATCAAGAATCTGCACCCATCCGCCTGACTTCACCTGCCGGACCAGATTGGCGCGATTCATTAACTCGAGTATCTGTTCTATCTCTTCAAAACTTAACGTGAGATGCTTGTGAAGGCTAGAGTAGGTTTCGATCCTGCCGTTCTTGAATGCCTCTCCCAGTACTTGCAGCAAACGTAGCGCGTCAAAGAATTGTTTGCCCTGCGCTGTCGGATCTCGTCGCCATTCACCAAACTGCCAACTCGAAAGGGAAGCGGCAATCACCGCGCCCAGTAACACCATCAGCCACGACAGGTAAATCCACAGCAAAAAAATCGGGAGAATGGCGAACGCGCCGTATACCGCCTGATATGTGGGAAAATTGGTGATATAAAACGCGAACCCTTGTTTCATTGCTTCGAATCCCGCCGCCGCGGCGATCCCCCCCGTAATTGCATGACGCCATGCAACCCGGCGATTAGGCACGATGAGATATGGGATCGAAAAGGCAATGCTTGTCAGCAGCAGCGGCACCAGTTGCAGAAGCGCGACATTAATGCCGGGAATGTCCTGGGTTAACCCCATGGATATTCCGATGAGCCAGGAAGTGAGCGACAAGCTTGCGCCAATCAATAAAGGCCCAATCGTCAATATGGCCCAGTAAATCAGCAGGCGATGGAGAAACGGACGCAACCGGGTGACGCGCCAGATTGCATTCAGCGCCTTATCGATAGTGAACATAAGCGCAAGCGCTGTCACACCCAGAAAAGCGGTGCCGATGGCGGTGAGTTGTACCGCATTATCGGCAAACTTTTGCACATATACGGCGATGACCTTATTCGCCGCCTCCGGCACCATGGTGGTGAGAATAAAGTATTTTATTTGATTGGAATATTCGGTGAATGCGGGAAATGCCGCCACGACAGATAACGCGATAGTGATCAACGGTACCAGCGAGAGTAAGGTCGTGAAGGTAAGGCTGGCGGCAACTTCGCTGCAGTTATGTTGAAGGAAGCGGACAAGAACATAACGTGCGAAATCCAGGCATTTCGAGAATTTCATAAGTTGTAATACCGGCAATTCGGGCCGGCGGGGATTGAAGGAAACTCAACGTATTTCCTACGCCTTTTTAAAAGTATGGGGAATCGACCTCCTGTCTTTCCAAACGATGAGTTTTGCCTGTTCAGTTCCCTGACTACACCTGCGGGTGAGCCCGCTCCAGCTTGCTGTGCAATTTGTTGAGCGCACTGAGGTAGGCTTTAGCGGACGCTACCACGATGTCGGTATCCGCGCCATGACCGTTGACGATACGTCCCGATTTTTGCAATCGCACTGTAACCTCGCCCTGTGAATCGGTACCGCTGGTATTGGCGTTAACAGAATACAATTGAAACTCGGCGCCACTTGCCAGAATTTTCTCGATCGCCCGGAAAGTGGCGTCGACAGGACCACTGCCATCCGACTCGGCACGCGATTCCTTGCCTTCCTCGGCAATGACTATATTAGCATACGGTGTTTCACCGGTTTCGCTATGCGCAATCAGCGATAGAAGCTTGTAGTGCTCCTGTAACGCCATGGCATCATCCGAAACCAGTGCATGCAGGTCTTCGTCGAAGATATCATGCTTCTTGTCGGCCAGTTCCTTGAAACGCATGAATGTTGTATTCAGTATTTCCTCTGACTCCAGTTCGATGCCTAACTCCGCCAAACGGCTGCGGAAAGCGTTGCGCCCGGAATGCTTGCCAAGAAGAAGCTTGTTTGCGCCCCAGCCGACATCTTCAGCCCGCATGATTTCATAGGTCTCGCGGTGTTTGAGTACGCCGTCCTGATGTATGCCGGATTCATGGGCGAACGCGTTGGCGCCGACGATGGCCTTATTCGGCTGTACTGGAAATCCGGTAATACCCGACACCAACTTGCTCGCCGGTACGATATGAACGGCGTCTATGCGCGTGTCGCAGGGAAAGAAATCCTGGCGCGTGCGTACTGCCATCACGATTTCTTCCAGCGAAGCATTGCCTGCACGCTCGCCCAGCCCATTTACGGTGCATTCCACCTGCCGCGCTCCCTGCATTACCGCCGACAATGAATTAGCCACTGCCAATCCGAGGTCGTTGTGGCAATGCACAGAAAACACCACCTTAGCGGCATTGGGGATACGTTCGCGCAGTGTATGGATAAGCTTACCGAATTGTTCCGGCATCGTGTAGCCAACGGTGTCGGGAATATTCAGGGTCTTTGCTCCGGCGTTAATGACTGCTTCCAGCACGCGGCAGAGGAACGTTATATCGGAGCGGCCCGCATCCTCGGGAGAGAATTCCACGTCGTCGGTGTATTGACGCGCCCATTTTACAGCTTTCGCCGCCTGTTCTATTACCTGATCAGGAGACATGCGAAGTTTCTTCTCCATGTGAATCGGAGAAGTCGCAATAAAAGTATGGATACGCGCCGAACTCGCGCCGTGCAAGGCCTCGCCAGCACGCTTGATGTCGCCTTCTGTCGCTCGGGCAAGGCCACACACCGTGCTGTCCTTGATCGCGTCAGCCACCGCTCTAACCGCCTCGAAGTCACCATTGGAAGCAGCAGGAAAACCGGCTTCGATCACGTCCACTCGCATGCGTTCCAGTTGTCGCGCAATACGTACCTTTTCTTCCCTGGTCATGGACGCGCCGGGACTCTGCTCACCATCACGCAACGTGGTATCAAAAATAATCAAATGATCTTTCAATGGTTTCTCCATTTCAGAAAGCGTACTTAAACAGTAATACAGGATTCGGAAGAGATTCCGAAGATAAAAGCTTGAAGGGGAGTGTAGTAGTTAGCGCGCGAAGCGCAGCAGTGGCCATGCCAGAAACGGCGGGTGGTGTAAAAAGGGGGATGGGGGAGTGTAGCGAGGTTTCTTCATGTGTGAAATATAAAGGGTTTCCGGGGTTCGTGCAACAGTTTTGGGAAGTGAGTGCTTTCCCGGTCCATATGTCCCCCCGCCCGTATATAAAACCGCCGCACTTCGGTGGTTTTCACATATTCTTAAACGGAAACTTATGCCGGTTCAAGCTGAAGTTAAAAAAGGACTCGCCTATTTAGCAGCCTGCAGGGCTTAAGAAAACTATCTGCAGAGCCGTTCGGACGGACCATATTTTTCCACTTCCGGCCCTTATAGGAAGCGAAGCCATGAGAACAACTGTTTGCTTCCAGAGTTTTCAAAATCGTCAAGATCTATTCTCGCCCAGCCATCGTTCTGCTGGCGCCTGGTCATTCGCCTGATTTAGGGTTGTCCAACGACGCGCTTATCTGACATCATACCGTTTGGAATGTTATTTCCTTGTCACCTGCTTTATCCTTTTAATTTTAGTTCTTGACGCAATTTATTCGTTATGGACCGATGTTGCCTCTGAACCAGTGATGCGGCGAGAACAGGTGGGAGGCAGCGGCACATTGAACGCGGAAACGGCGAACCTTACCAAGAAACTTGTCGGGAATTGACAATGCGCGAGCGTGCGTTCGGGAAGCGGGGCTCGGTGTTAGGCCGGTACATTCTGGGCCTGGCGATGGTGCTCGCAATAAGTGGCTGCTTCTCCGAGAAGCCCTGGCATGTAAAAGAAATTACCGGTCACTTGCCGGATTTAAACTTTTCGCTGACGTCGGATAGCGGGCACCCGGTAACCGCGAAGACGTATGAAGGCTACATATTACTGATGTATTTTGGATTTACGAATTGCGATGCCGAGTGCCCTGTTTCGATGGCTCGTTTAGCCAACGTATTGCAGTTACTGGGAGACGACGCAGACCGTATGCGTATCCTGTTTGTCACACTTGATCCCAGTCGTGATACCCCGCAAGCCTTGCGCCATTATGTAGCGCAATTTGATCCTGAACGCGCGATCGGCTTGACAGGGACAACGAACGATATCGAAGGCCTTACGAAACGATACCGGGCGGCCTACCGTCCTCGTTCCAGAATTGGCGGGACCGAGGATATAACGCATGGTGACGCAGTCTATATTTTCGATTCACAAGGTCAAGCACGCTTGCTGGCTACATCGGCCGATTCTGACGGGAATTTGGCGGGGGACCTGCGACGTCTGCTGGAGGGTGCCCTCTAGGCGGTGCTACGTCAGTAGGTTTGCTCTATTGAAATAAAGTTGGTAATACTTTTTTAACCGCAGTTTGCCAAAAGCAGCACTTTCCAGAGATCACCCGTGATGGACTTGTTGTATTGGTTTACCCCTTGGGAAGAGTCGGTTCTGGTGATTGTCGCAACCGGCACCGCGGCAATCCTGTTCTCAAGAGGCTGTGCTAGAAGCAATCCCCAATTTCACCAGAAATTATATTTCTGGATGGGGCTGGGGTCCCTCTATCTGGTT
>JBOIFK010000165.1:0-6836 GCA_050741585.1 Nitrosospira sp. | reverse complement strand
TCCCCATACCGTCGGGACCGGTGATGAAGGCATGCGAACGACCAGGTGTGGTGGTGGCAGTGTTTCCCACTACCTGTCCGGCATCGTTGATGCCGAGAGCGATGCTGCTGGAAAAACGGTTCGACTCATTCAGCGTGCCCAGATCCCTCATCCCCATGCCGTCGGGACCGGCGATGAAGGCGTGCTCAAAAAGATCTAACCTGACAGCACTGAATCCCACCACCTGTCCGGACTCATTGATGTCGCTAGGGACGCTATAAAACCCGCCCAGCGTGCCAAGACGCGTCACCTTGCCGTCAGGATTCACGATGGCAACGGCTTGGGCGAATGCCGGAGACGCGAAGCCAACGCCAACACTCACGCCAAGGGCTGCCGCAAGGATTAAGCCACGGGTTCCAGAGGTGCGTATCGTTTTCATGGGAGGGCGCCCCGGTAAGGGATTGAGGATAGATCACTATTTACTCCTGTTACGAGATAAAGTAAATGGTACTTCTGATTTCTCGGCATTGACATGATGGGTGAAGGCGTAGCGTAATTTATCAGAGACTCTACCTACGGCCCCGGCAGCGTGCACGGAACGGTAGGCCGCAGGGGACCGGTAGACGTTAAGGTTGAAGTATTCCGCTATTCCTTGCACGGACAATGATGGGACCCTTACAACAGTGAACCGACTTAAGGCTTCTCGGGGAAGCTTCGAAGCGGACGCAGTTTGC
This sequence comes from Nitrosospira sp., assembly GCA_050741585.1. Classification (GTDB taxonomy): domain Bacteria; phylum Pseudomonadota; class Gammaproteobacteria; order Burkholderiales; family Nitrosomonadaceae; genus Nitrosospira. The sequence goes on along the minus strand of JBOIFK010000165.1, from coordinate 6,123 downwards.
CCCGCGCGACACCGCAAAAGAGTAGTGACTCCAGCATGTTGATATGCTCGTGACCAGAAGGTGAAAGCCTGGCACATGCTGATCAAGAACGAGATCTATCCCCACTTGGTCAGCCTAGATATGCTCTCAAAAAATGATTTTTCAGGAATGCATTATCGAGCTTCAACCTTAATGAGATGAAAAATGCCTATGAAAATTCTTGTCGTCATATTATTGATTGTTTTGGGGCTGGTCGGCTGTGCGACGAATCGCTCTTCCAACCGGTCAGGACAAAACGACGAATGTGCCTTAGCAGGAAGGGCGTTCTTCTATTCCTGCAGCCGGAGGTGATTCAGGAAATTCCAATACCGCGCAGCTTGCGGCGGGGCTTTACTTTCACCATGACTCAGCGTCAACCTGGGCGACAGGTTGGCACGTAACGTCGAGGACATGCTCAGGCTTGCCAGGGAGATGAATGGTCGGGGTGCATCGGTTGAATTTATTAAACCCGGATAATCCATTAGGGCGGCTCTGCGAGCCTGCGAGTGCTGGCGGTCAGTTTGCGGCCATTTTCGCCGCTTGCTCGGCGTCTATAGACCAGCCATGGACTTTTCCCAACCGGCAAAACTGTCTCGTAACCTGCCTCGTCATCATCTCACGTCCTAATGGATTATCTGGGTTAAAGAGACAGGAGCTGACATTTAACGGGCAGATTGAAGCTACCGTTTTCTACACAAAACGCTGAAATTTCTATAAGCAGACGCTCATGGTCATCACATATGTGGGTACGGTAGCGAACATATTTCTCGCCTAAAGATGTGCAAAATGCGCTCAGCCCTGAAAACGGGGTCTTTTTCTTTAACTGATATGTATAGGAAGCAAAAAATGACAATTGGCACAGTAAAATGGTTCAACGATTCAAAAGGCTTCGGCTTCATTACTCCTGATGACGGCGGTGAGGATTTATTCGCGCACTTCTCGGCAATCGGCATGTCCGGATTCAAGACGCTCAAGGAAGGTCAAAAAGTAACCTTTGAGGTTACGCAGGGCCCGAAGGGCAAACAAGCATCAAACATTCAATCTGCGTAAATCCATGCGCAGGCCCTAGCAGCCTGTCGGACTTAAAGGAAATCGGCTGCAAAGGCGTCTGGACGGTGCATATTTCACCGCTTTTTCGACCAATAGAACAACTATTGGCCTTCGAAATCATCAAAATCTGTCCTCGCCCAGTCACTTTTTCGCATCGATTCTTCAAGTCCGACAGGCTGCTAGTGCAGCAATCCATTCCGATGCGGTGTAATTGCGAACGTGCGAGGTAGCGCGGAGCAGCTCGAGAGCCTGGAGATGGGTGTCACAGTGATGTATCCTGACAGGTCCGAGGCCTTGATCGCCCTGGCGTAGGCGGATATCAGGTTAGCGACGTGGCCCCCGCCTGTTCCGAAAGCGAGCGCCCGATCCGGCGCGGCCTGCCGAACGACGGCTTCGAACGCGTCGAGATCCGGGCCGCGCGCATGGACCGCGCCCTCGACATAGGCTTTGGCACGGAGGCCAAACTGTTCCTCCACCTTCTCATGCGTTCGGGGCATCAAGTCTCCTTGATATTATGCCTCTCGCCATGCATAAGGAGCAGGCCCCTTGGCTCGCCCGCGCTCATTCCGGCTAAGGGAATGCCGGGATTATCGGTTCCGTACCCTCGATTTCCACGTTAGGCAAATGTGCTTTGATGCGGTCCTCGATCTCATCAAGCCGGCTTTTCGGCACATCGGCCAGCACCAGCAATTGGCCTGCCTCGATGGCCGCCTCGAACTGCTTGATCCTGGAGCTGCCGGTGCTGACGCCTATCATGCTGCCTGCCCAGGCACCTACACCCGCGCCGGCGAAAGAACTTGCCAGCAGCACTCCGCCCGCAAGGACGGCTGAAGCGGGCGGCAACGCAATTGCAACCAGTCCGGCGAGTGCCCCCGCCGTACCACCAATCGCAAGTCCGCGTTCCACGGCAGGAATAAAATCGCTCTTCTGAAGGAGATTCGCCTCGGGCAGATCTTCAAGCTCCGTGCCGCGTTTGGCGATCACATGAATGTGCTGTTCCTCGATCCGCGCCAAAAGCAGTTCATCGACGATGCGTTTGGTCGTGGCGATATCAGGAACAAGAAAGTAGATTCTTCGCATTATGCGGCCTCCCTAAAAAAACTGATAAGACAAGCACTCGATGCGGAGATTCAAACATGTTTCAAATATAGCGAACCAGCTGGCAAGCTCTAGTGGTGTGCTTCGCCATTGATTGAACCTAAAAACGCGGCTTTTCGCGTCATGCGTTGTTGCAAATCCTCGCGATAGATTCGGCTATCGCTGTGGTTTGCGCCTGGCCTGGCACAAAAATCCATCGTTTTTATTCGTCCAACCAAGTACGAAGCACACCACTAGTCATTTTTAAGTAGCGATATCTCTGACTCGCTACACTAGGCACTGATAAAAATAAGGCGAGACCAGCCCGCCTTATTTACCTTCACAGCCATCAACACAACCCGATTTTTACACTTCCTGTGCAGGTGTCGCCGTTGTCGCCGGTGCTGCTGGCGGCGTATTGTCTTTCGGCGGCGGAGGTGTGGATTTAGTAGGCTTGGGGGGCCGCGGCTCACGACCTTCCATAATATCGCCGATCTGGTCGGAGTCAATGGTTTCCCACTCCAGCAGGGCCTTAGCCATGACCTCGATTTTGTCGCGGTTTTCCTCGATCAGTTTGCGTGCCAGACCATACTGCCCGTCAATGATGCTGCGAATTTCTACGTCCACCTTCTGCATGGTGGCCTCGCTTACATTCTTGTGCGTGGTGACGGAGCGGCCGAGAAAGACTTCTCCCTCGTTCTCGCCATACACCATTGGACCAAGGGAATCGGACATGCCCCATTGCGTGACCATCCGCCGGGCCATTTCGGTAGCACGCTCGAAGTCGTTGGATGCGCCAGTGGTCATCTGGCCCATGAACACTTCCTCGGCGATACGCCCTCCAAACAGTACCGCGATATTCTGCAGGATTTCCTCGCGATCCATGCTGAAGCGATCTTCAGTCGGTAACTGCATGGTTACACCCAGCGCACGTCCACGCGGAATGATGGACACTTTATGGACTGGATCAGTCTTAGGCAGAAGTTGCGCCACCACGGCGTGACCGGATTCGTGATAAGCCGTGTTGCGCCGTTCACGCTCCGGCATTACCACGGAGCGACGTTCCGCCCCCATGAAAATCTTATCCTTGGCACGCTCGAAGTCATCCATATCCACCAGCCGTTTACTACTCCGTGCTGCAAACAGTGCCGCCTCATTCACCAGATTGGCGAGATCAGCACCCGACATCCCCGGTGTGCCACGGGCGATGATTTCCGCGTGCACATCGGGGCCAATCGGCACCTTACGCATGTGTACGTGCAATATCTGCTCACGTCCCCGTATATCCGGTAGTGGCACCGTTACCTGACGGTCAAAACGACCCGGCCGCAACAGCGCCGGATCAAGCACGTCGGGGCGGTTGGTAGCCGCAACGACAATCACGCCGGCGGTCCCTTCAAAACCGTCCATTTCCACCAGTAACTGATTCAATGTCTGTTCGCGCTCATCGTTTCCACCGCCCAGACCGGCGCCGCGTTGACGGCCGACTGCATCAATCTCATCAATAAAGATAATGCAGGGTGCATGTTTCTTGGCTTGCTCGAACATGTCTCGCACCCTTGCCGCGCCCACGCCGACGAACATTTCCACGAAATCAGAGCCGGAGATGCTAAAGAATGGAACCTTGGCCTCGCCCGCGATAGCGCGAGCCAGAAGCGTTTTACCGGTGCCAGGATTCCCCACCATTAAAACACCGCGGGGGATGCGTCCCCCCAGCTTCTGAAATTTGCTGGGATCGCGCAAAAAATCAACCAGCTCGGAAACCTCTTCTTTAGCTTCCTCGCAGCCAGCGACATCAGCAAACGTCACCTGATTGGTGGATTCATCAAGCATGCGCGCCTTGCTCTTTCCAAACGAGAACGCACCACCGCCCCGGCCACCGCCCTGCATCTGGCGCATAAAGAAAATCCACACGCCGATCAGTAATAGCATCGGGAACCACGAAACAAAAATATTCATCAGCAACGACGGCTCCTCCTCCGGCTTGGCGTCGATAATAACGCCGGCCTTAAGCAGGTCGCTGACCATCCAGGGATCCGACGGTGTATACGTGGTGAAACGCCTGCCGTCGGATTTCGTCCCTTTCAGTGTACGGCCTTCGATGGTTACCTTAGCGATTCTGCCCTGTTTCACCTCGTCGATGAACTGGGAATATTCCATCGGTGCCTGTGCGGTCTGGCGTGTACTGAACTGGTTGAACACTGTCATCAGCACCAGAGCAATCACTAGCCAGATGGCCATGTTTTTAATGAGATTGTTCAAGATAACTCCTTGGCTTGCGCCGTAAAATCCCTGAGTTTTTAATTCTAAACCCATTCCGGGTTTAATAATAGCGCGGATTATCGCCGCGACCGTCTCGTTCTGCTAAAACCCTGCGGACTATTTACCTTTTAAATGAAAGTTAATCCCGTTTCCCCAAACCCAACAGATAAGTTTCGCTGCTGCGACCACGAGACGCCTCGGGTTTGCGTGTCACCACCCGACCGAACGTAGCGCGCATTGCGCGTAAAAACTGTTCAAAACCAGGACCCTGAAATACTTTGACGAGAAAGTTCCCACCAGAGTTCAATCGTTCCATCGAGAATTCCAGGGCCAGTTCGGCCAGAAGCATGCTGCGCGCCTGATCGCTGACTCCTATGCCGCTTATATTAGGCGACATATCTGAAATTACAAGGTCAAGAGGATAGTTTCCCAGATTTTTTTTTAGTTCCATCAAAATGATCGCCTCCCGGAAATCCCCTTGAATGAACGTAACTCCCGGCAGGGGCGCCATTTCCAGTAGATCCAGTGCGATCACCCTGCCTTTCCCGCCCAGTTTTTCCGCTGCGACCTGGGACCAGCCACCGGGAGCCGCACCCAGGTCCACCACCGTCATGCCGTGCCTGAGCAGATGATCGCGCTCGGCGATTTCAATCAGCTTGTACGCGGCCCGTGAACGGTAGCCTTCTTTTTTTGCCTGCTTGACAAAAAAATCGTTCACATGCTCTTTCATCCAGGCTTTGCTGGTTTTGGCGCGTTTCATCGCGTAAAATGGCGTTTTCCAAAAATTCCCATGTTAACGCTTACATTCGCTCGTCGGCGCGCCCTCAGAACACTTGCTCATGCGATCGACCCGGTTGTCAGAATAGGTGAAGCGGGCCTGTCGGAAAATGTCATTCATGAACTGGATCAGGCACTCAAAAGCCATGAACTGATCAAAATCAGAGTGTTCAGCGATGAGCGAAAAACAAGAGATGCGTTGCTTGAGGAAATCTGCGGGCGCCTTGAGGCCGCTCCCGTACAGCATATCGGCAAGATATTGGTAATCTATCGTCCCAAGCCCGATCAAATTGCGGCGCCAGTGACATTCCGCAGAAAAAAGGAATCACGCCGAACCAAACGCAGTTTTCAAAACTGACCTCGCCGGCGACAAAACCGGTAAAAAAGTGTTTTGCTTAAACCTAAGCCGATAGTGAACCGTCCACTTTCAGTTTAGTGCCATGACCCAAGAAAATTTTAGCAAGTGCGCTATGAGCGCGGATTTAAGTTATACATATTTCACATCAAGAATCTCGTACTCTCGCACTCCGCCCGGCGCCAGGACTTCGGCGACATCCCCCGGATACTTGCCTATCAGGGCGCGAGAGAGAGGGGAGCTGATCGAAATCTTTCCTTCTTTGATATCGGCTTCATCGTCGCCGACAATCTGATAAGTCACCGTCGTGGCATTAGCCATGTCTTCCAGGTCAATGGTGGCTCCGAACACGCAGGCGCCATCCGCGTCGAGCAATGCCGGATCAATGATTTGAGCATTGGAAAGTTTGCCCTCTAATTCGGCAATACGCCCTTCTATAAAACTCTGCCGTTCCTTGGCAGCTTCGTATTCGGCATTTTCCGAAAGATCGCCGTGTGAACGGGCTTCTGCAATCGCAGCGATGACAGAAGGGCGCTGCACGGTTTTCATTTCTTGCAACTCGGCACGCAGTTTTCCCGCGCCAA
>JBOIFK010000164.1:0-4528 GCA_050741585.1 Nitrosospira sp. | reverse complement strand
AGCTATCCGTGTCACCAGGTTGCGCGCCTGGATCTTTTGATCCAAGGAAATACTCGGCTAAACGTTCGTGATACTGCACGTCAGTCTGATTGGAATGCTGCGAAGAAAACATTTTTAGCGCGCTGAGCCGGACAAGATTGGCATTTGCAGGACATCCTGCCCATTCCATATTATCGGCTAATGTCAACGTCCATAAAAAATCCTTTGGTCTCGTCGCCAGCGAACGCAGATACCATTCCGCCGCCTGAGCGGATTTGCCCAGTGTCTGCTCTGCCGCCGCCAGAGCCTCCTCGAGGGGCGGATTGACCACTGATTGACTGCGGTACCGTTGGATGAGTCCATCCAGCGAAGCATTGTCAACTTTTTTATCCGATAATAACAGCCAGATCATCGCCTCCGTAACTTCCGGGTCCGGTCCTCGCAGCCGCAAGAGTTCGCGTAGCGCATGGCGGGCTGCATCCCGGTCTCCAATACGTATTTTGTGTATCGATTGAAAGTACCAGTAATCAGGCGCCTGCGCTACTGCGGATGGCATCGCATCCGCCAGGGATAGCCAATGCACGACCTCTTCCCAATTTTTCCGCTTCCACGAGAAACGCATGAGGCGCTGCAGATCTTCGATACGCCGTAAGCGTTCCCATCCATAATGCGCGAGATGCTCGCTTTTTTTATCGTCGCGGTGGCGCACCGCCAGGCGTTGCAGGTTTTCGAGTATCCCTGCATCGTTGGGCCGAAAAACCAGCGCCTTCTCATAAGCTTTTTCCGCGTAGGCGTCCTGACCTAACTGGGTGGCAACTTTGGCCAGCAGCAGCCAATACGCCTCGGCATACTCTTGGTCGGGCGAATCGAACTCGCGCAGTAACTCGAAGCTTTTCTGTGCGTGCCCGGCTTCTTCATATAGCCGGGCCAGTGCCAGTCTCTGCTGCCCATTTCGCACGGCGGGCATGTCCTGCTGTACGGCGAGCGCCGCGCTGGGCTTGCCTTGAAGGACCAATACCTGCGCCAAGGCTTTCAGCGTTTCCGGCGGATTATTGAAACGCTCGGCGTGACTGCGCAATTGCTGCTCGATATGCGTGGGCTGCTCAACGGAAAGACCGGCAGTGACATAGGCGTCGGCTTCGGCGCCACTCAACTTGCGACGCGTCATGATGGCTTCAAGCAGTTGCACTAGGGCCTTGGGATCCGGTTTTGCCTGGGCGAGCGCAAAGGCGCGTGTTTCGGCTTCGCTATCGCCGGTACGCCGCGCAAAAGACAACCATAAAGCCAGGGCCTCGTCCGGTTGTGCATTCCAGTCGTAAATACGGGCAATCAACCGATGGCGCTCGCTCCCGATGACAAGGGAATTTTTCAGGCGTGCGGCAAGTGGCAGAGTTTCGCTCAGCAAACCCACTGATAACTGCAATCGCACGATACGCTCGGTGATCGCCTGATCATCAGGTAATAACAGGCTTAATTCTTTCAACCAAGCCATCGCGCGCTCGCGATCTTCGAGCGGCTGGGCAATATCGGCAGCCAGCAATAGAAGCTCTGCATCGCGTTTGACGCTGGCCAGCATCTGTACTGCGGCCTTCAAAGCCTCTTGGTCAATGCCTGCCTGAAGATAGGCGCGCAAAGCAGATTTTGCAATCTCCGCCTTTTCCTTCGCCGTTCGCTCAAGCGGAAAAGCCCTGAAGAAATCCTGCGCGGCCAATCTGGGCTGATTAGCTGCTATGCGCTGCTTTGCGGCAAAAACAAGCCAACTCGACTTTCGATCATCACTTTCATCCAATATGCCAAGTAATTGCTCGAAGGTTTCGGCCAGCACGGAAGGTTCGGCAAACTGCTCCGCTGATACGATAACCTGCCTCAATTCTCTATCATTGCTCGCGAGGTGCAACAGCAAAGGAATAAGCTCGGTGATGCGAGCGCGCAACGTTGCTTCGACCGCTTCGGGGGGATGCCGGTAGAGTTGCTGCAAGGACAATTTAAGTTCCGCCAGACGGATTTCGTAGGTCAGGTTCGATTGCGGAACGCGGTACAACGGATCGATGGCGCGAATCGCTTCATCAGTCATGCCTGCTTCCGTCAATACTTGTACCAATGACAAACGCAATGGTGCATTGTTCGGATCGGACTGAACCAGAACACGAAGATAGGCGACCGACAAGGCGTCCTTTGCCGACAGATTGGCGGGATCCCTGAATGCAGGCTGGCGTGGAAACAATACCCAGAAAGCAATTAAAAGCACTGCGCTCATGAACATCAGCGCAGGCGCGTTTAATAAGGACTCGCGCTGGGCTTCAACACGCAAGGCTGAATTCCCCTGAAGCGTTCCTTTCCGGGATTTCATAAACGGAATGCGCGCCCTGCTGATGAGGTGTCAATGCCGCGCCATCCACGCTTAACTTGCATGACGCCGGAACCCCGAGCGTTAAATCCCCGCGGGGCTCAAATAAAAGAGTGGCAGACCCATCGGTGTTGAGATGCCACGATTTGAGCGGTGCACTGGCGTCGATCAATCGCAAATTCGAGGCCTTGTCACCGCTGGGCTTGAGAACGGCATGGTTGCGCGCCAGATGGATGTAGCGGACTGTATCCCGATCGGAATACCCCACGACATCGGCCGAGGTTTGCGGAACCATTGCCGAGACTGGCAATCGCACCGTTCTGAGCGCATCCCCAAAAATCAGCCAGTCGCCATTGAGATCGCGTGCAATGCTTGCCGTTTGAAAAGCCCGTGCACGCTGGGCATACTCATCGACCCAGACACTCAGTACATTCTTTTTATGCTGTTCGTCAGCGAGTTGATCCAGAAGTTCCGCCCCGTTCGCATGCAGCATCGCATCGGCATGAAACGAAATCGACGAGGCACGCAGCCGGCGCGCGAGATCAAGTTCCTGGTTCCACTCGCTGATCTTGCCGAAATTCAGCGCCTCGCCATACCAGAGTTGTGCAAACAACGGCTCACCGACTAGCGGCGTCAACACCTGAGTGCCCCAATAAGTGGGCCGTAGCGTCGGAGAAAGGTCGGCCAAGGATAGCGACCCGCTCTGCCAGCTCAAGCCACCGCCGCCGTAGTGAGGCAGAGCCCCTTTCTCGGCAGCCGCCAGGGCGGCCCCGCCAGGTTTGCCATCGCCTGACCAGATCAGCAACAGCGGAGAATTGGGCGCCATCGATTTCAGAAATTCAATGGTTCCCGCCGTCTCGCGCGTCATCTCTGCGGCATAACCCTCCATGAATACGCTATAGCGATAAGGCTGCTGGTCGGCGTCCGTTTTACCCTCAAATACTCCCCAATAGAAAGGATGGCTGTACGTATGGCTCGCCAATCGCACCTGCGGCATGGCAGCCAATTGCTGGATTTTGCTGCGCTGGCTATCACTGGTGACTTCAGCCTCGATAACACCCAGCGTGACAGGTGTGTTACGTTTCTCGATCCATGCCTGAAGCCGGTCGATCACTTCAACGCCATGCGCATCCTTGGCAAACAGGCGATCACCTCGCGCCTCGATAATACCCAATCGACGTCCATTCTCTGTCGTTAAATCAAATATGGGCTGCATCGTCAGGCGCAACGCAGCCTTAAAGAAAGAAAAAGGATCCAGCAACCATTCATGGCGGTCCGACGCGGTCTCACTCATGATATGAGGGTGCAGCGCGTAGCCACCCCATGCACCGACGGCAACCGGATGAAACAAATTGACGCCGTCACTCAGCGTCAACCACGCGTCTTTGCCACCGGTAATGCGAATATCCGGCGTACCGCTGCCCACGACTGGAGCCGTGCTTGGCCGGCCCAGACGCTCGTTGACATTGCCAAGTTGAAGTGTGTGCGTTGTCGGATGCAACTCTCCCTGATAATTGATCACGCTCCGGCAAGCAACACCCGCAGGCAAGTAACCCATGAACACCACCGGTACACCCGCATCGACTTCGGACTGCAAACGCGCACAGACACTCTCATAGCGGCCCTGGTTATCTTCATTCAGCCAGGTGATTATGCCGGCATACCGGCCAACGAGCGGTTCAATGGGCAGGGGGATCTGGTCAACATACCAATAGTCGAGCGCCAGGCCAAGATATTCCAATGGCATTGCCGCATGTTTAAACAGATCCTGATCCATTTGCTGTGAAGGAGTGCCGCTTACGATGGCCAGTAATTTGCGTGGAGCTAAACGCAGGCGGCCGTGCCCCAGCCAGGTTAAGTCACCGTTGGCGACCCACGGCATGAACCCGAGTTCGGCAATTTTACGCGCCGTTTTTTCAGCTTCGATCCAGTCTCCCGGCTCGACATAATCCAGCACGGTAACCGGCACCTTGAATTCATCCTGTGCGCGCCTCAACTGTTGAATAAGCCATTCACGATTTTCTCCCTTGGTCGGCGCATGCTTGCCAGTGACAGGGTCGAAGCCATGGAAGAGCGATTCCGCGACCATGCCGTCAGCATATTGACTGGCACGATCCAGCACCTCGAAGCCACGGTTAAGAATAAGCTTGCAGCCGGGAAAGCGCCGCTTTATCTCCGCTAGCAATGCAACCAGCCCTTTCT
>JBOIFK010000163.1:0-4324 GCA_050741585.1 Nitrosospira sp. | reverse complement strand
AAAAAATAATCAGGATCGGAGTAACATTTCATATCTGAGAATATTACCCTGACCCTGATTTTGCTATTGTTGTTATTATTGTTCCTGCATTTATTATTATTGTCCCTTCCCTCCCCTTGGTCCCCAGCTTAAGGCGTGTGATGGGGTCTCGTCGGCAACCCTTCCGCCTTCTATTCGCTGCGATGCCGGTAAAATCCCGAACTCAGTATTATGCCCCCCCAAACAATCAACTTTTTTGTTTTCCATGTTCTGTAAGGACTTTCTACCTGAATTAAGCAAATACCATGCTAGCTTCTTTATGCTTGTAAGAACAATAGCCTATGGAGATTAGGCGATCAGGAAAGTTCATAGTGTAAGAATTTTCGGCACCGGCCACACCATGGCCATGTTAGTTTCGGGCACAATCCAGGTCGGATAACAGTGGTACCGGAAATAAAAACAACCGATGAGAAAGAGATCCGGGTTAACTGAAGCGTCGCCAGCCGAGGCGCTTATTTGATTGAGCCGGGTATCGGAAACTTGACCTAAAAACGCTGAATGAGGTCTACTAGCGGAAAACCGCTGCTACTGTGGAAAGATTCAAATACGGATGTGTTTAAACGAGCGAGGGCGCTTCTGCAAAGCTACCAGGGCAAAAAACGGTGAAAGACTACAAAAGCTCGATTTGCCATATTTACCGTATCGTTAATATTACCCGGACCCAATCATGATGCCGGAGGACCAACGCAGCAATTCATCGATGATATTGCGTCGCGTAACCGGCGATAATGGCACGCCTCGTTTGATGCTTACGGGCAATTGTACGATAGCTGCTCTGGGGAAGCGGCTGAATACGTTGTCCGCCGAACTTGCCGGACACGCGGCCAATCCTGAATTACAGTGGGATTTGACCGGAATCGGGCAAATGGATGATGCGGGCGCGGTGCTGCTATGGCGGGCGTGGGGCTCCCGCCGCCCCCCGCATTTGTTGCTGCGGCCCGAGCAAGAGAGATTGTTTAACCGCATGAAGGAGGCCCCCGCCCCTCCCTTACCCATTCCGCGCGATTTGCTATGGCCGATCACCATTCTCGGAAAGGCTGCTTTTCTGCTATGGGAACATTTGGTCGGTCTGGTTATATTGATTGGCCAGATGTTGCTGGATATAAAATATCTGATCAGTCATCCCGCGCACATTCCGTGGCGCGAAATTTCCGCAAACCTGTACCGTACAGGCGCGCAGGCGCTGGGTATCACTGCACTGGTGGGATTCCTCATAGGCATCGTGCTGAGCTTTCTCTCCTCCAGGCAGTTGCAACTGTTTGGCGCCGACATATTCATCATCAATATTCTTGGCATCAGCATCATCCGTGAACTTGGCCCCATGCTCGCCGCAATATTGGTGGCGGGACGTTCGGGTTCGTCCATGACCGCGCAACTCGGCGTGATGAGGGTAACCGAGGAATTGGATGCACTGACTGTAATGGGAATCCCTCACAGTCAGCGGCTGGTCCTGCCGAAAGTCATGGCGCTGGGGATGGCAATGCCATTGGTGGTGTTATGGACCAGCGCCGTCGCGTTGATGGGAGGAATGGTCGTTGCCGAAATTCAGCTAGGACTCAGTTATCAATTTTTCTTGAATAAACTGCCGGATGTGGTGCCGATTGCCAATTTATGGCTTGGGATAGGCAAGGGTGCTGTGTGCGGCATGGTCATTGCGCTGATCTCCTGCCATTTCGGCCTGAGAATCAAATCGAATACTGAAAGCCTGGGTGAAGGCACCACAAATTCAGTCGTGACCGCCATCACCGTCGTCATCATTATTGATGCGATTTTCGCCATTGTTTTTTCCAATGTTGGGCTAAGGTAAAACGATAATCTAATGGCGAACGGAGAATGCATTATCGCGGTCGAAGGACTGTATACCCGATTCGGCAGCCATGTCGTGCATGAGAATATCAATCTTTGCGTGCGCCGAGGGGAGGTTATCGCGCTGGTTGGCGGTTCGGGCAGTGGCAAAACCGCTTTGATGCGGCAGATGCTGGGCTTGGAGATACCGGCACAAGGCACGGTCCGGGTTTTCGGCGATCCCCTCCATGGCCATGATCGCAAAAAATTGCAGATCATGCGCAACCGCTGTGGAGTGTTATTTCAAAAAGGCGCATTATTCAGCGCTCTGTCAGTATATGACAATATCGCATTACCGATGCGCGAACTGCATACGCTGGAAGAAGGCATGATACGCGACCTGGTCATGCTCAAACTTAAAATGGTGGATATCGAAGTACGGCATGCGAGCAAGATGCCCGCGGAGCTTTCTGGTGGCATGATCAAGCGCATTGCGTTGGCTCGCGCCATGGCGCTGGATCCGGAACTGCTTTTTCTGGATGAACCCACCGCCGGGCTCGACCCCGAACTTAGCGAGGGCTTCGTCAAGCTGATCCAGACAATGCGTACCGAATTACCGCTCACCATCGTCATGGCGACGCATGACCTGGATACGCTTGTGGCACTTTCCGATCGCGTGGCCGTCCTGGCGGAACAACGCATCGTCGCGCTGGGTAGCCTGCGCGATGTTGTCAGGGCAAATCATCCATTCATCACAAATTTTTTCCGCGGTGAACGTGGCCAGAGAGCGTTGGGAAATGCTGGCAATGTTTTATAGGGAGTTAGTATGGAAAACCGTGCCCATGCCCTTGCGGCGGGTTTGTTCGTAATTTTTCTGAGCGCGGCGGTAGCCGCCGTTGCGATGTGGTTCACCGGAGGAACCGCCACGCGTGACAAATACCTGCTGGTATCGGAATTTCCCATTACGGGACTCAATCCCCAGGCGGTAGTACGTTATCGCGGTGTGAGTGTTGGTAAAGTGGAGAATATTCGCCTGAATCCGGAAGATCCGCACTCCATTCTGATCCGTATCGCTGTCGACCGAGACCTGCCATTGACAAAAAATGCATACGCACAACTTGGGTATCAGGGGCTGACAGGCCTTGCGTTCGTGCAACTGAATGACGATGGCAAGCAAGCCGAACGATTGCAGACCGACGCAGACAATCCTGCCCAGATTCCCTTTCGCCCTTCCGCATTGGATAGCTTGGCCGAGTCGGGGCAACGCCTACTCAGTAATGCAAACGGATTGGTAGAGCGACTGAATCTACTGCTTAACGATCAGAATCGGACCCGGCTTTCGCACATACTGGAAAACACGGAAAATGTCACCGGCCGTTTACGCGGCGCCGTCAGCCAGTTGGAACCTGGGCTCAAATCCTTGCCTGTATTGGCTGCCGACGCGAGCTCGGTACTGAAGCACACCGATCAACTGGTGATCGATCTTAACCGGGTCACTGCAAAAATAAACCAGCAGGGAGGGCCTGTTGATAGTCTCTCTCAAACCGCCGGAGAGCTGACCGATACCATGCATAAGCTGCGTGAAGCAACTGAAGGCATCACGCGCAATACCCGCAGTATAGATCGCTTTCTTCTGCAGCTTGAAGAACAACCCCGAAGTTTATTGTTTGGCCGATCGCCACCGCCGCCCGGTCCGGGAGAAGATGGTTTTATATCGCCGCAGGTATCACCTCAAGGAATTTCCAAATGAGAAAATTTCTATTTCCAGTTCTCGCGGTTATATTGCTTGCCGGATGTGCAACAACCCGGACTCAGACACCGGCAGCGATATATGACTTCGGCTTGCAGCGGCGATCAGATGCGGCGCCCGGCCAACCGGTGCTTTCGGCAAGCCTGTCGGTGGCCGTGACATCATCCGCCTGGCTGGATAGCCCGGCAATTCAATATCGCCTGGCTTATCACGATCCCGCTCGATCATATCTTTATGCCAGCAACCGCTGGGCGGCGGCACCGGCGACCCTCCTTGCTCAACGGGTTAAAACTCGCGTTGCCGCCGTCAACAATGACGGCGTAGTCAGTGCCAGCGACGGCATCCACGCGGATTATGCGTTGCGCCTTGAGCTGGAAGAATTTTCCCAAGTATTTGATACCATCGATCAAAGCCACGCGGTGGTCAGATTGCGTGCCAGCCTGATTGAGCGAAGCACGCGCCTGTTGCTTGCGCAACGCAGCTTCAGCGTTGAGCAGGCAGCGCCTGCAACCAACGCCGCCAGTGCAGTACGCGCCTTGACCTGGGCAAGCGACAAACTGATCGATAATCTGATTGACTGGCTTGCTGAGACATTACCGGAAGAAGCGAAAAAATCACCGCAGGGTCCTTAACCCGGCTTGACCCTCATCGTCCCAGCGATCCAAAGACTTCCTGCAGCAGCTTGCTGCCTTGATCCATCGGGTTGGCACGGATGAGGCGTTCTTCCTCCGCCATCACCGTGTATAGACC